>JALVZI010000440.1 GCA_027022125.1 Anaerolineae bacterium
CTTTAAATGTCATTCCGGAATTTCCCGCAGGGAAATATCCGGAATCCACAGCAAAAAACAGTGGATTCCCGCTTTCGCACCCGCAGGGCACAGGCGGGAATGACATGTGTTTCCTTTTTTCGACCATACACCACAGGATAACACGGTTTTCGAGTTTTGTCAGTCAATCAGCAGTTTCAAGTTCCAAATTGCAAAGTTGCAGGGTGACAATCAGCCATCAGCGGTCAGTAAATGACAAATGACCAGTGACAAAGAACAAATGACAAACCCTCAAAAACACGCTTGCTATTCGTAATGACAAACGGCGGCAAATGCGCTATAATAAGGCATATGAAAACCATTTTTCTATTGCGGCACGCGAAATCGGCGTGGGATAACCCGTTGCTGGCGGATGTTGACCGTCCGCTGGCGGAACGCGGGCAGCGCGATGCGCCCCGTGTGGCGCGGGCGCTATCGGCAGCCAAATGGATGCCCGATGCCATTATCGCCTCTCCGGCGCTGCGAGCGCAGCAAACGGCGCTGTTGGTCGCCGATGCCATCGGGTTCGATGCGCCGGTGCAGTTGGATGACCGTCTGTACCCCGGCGACGCGCCCGCATTTTTCGCCGTGCTGCGCGGCTTGCCGCCCACCATCACCCGCCCGCTGCTGGTGGGACACAATCCGGCAATGGAAGCCATCGCCGCCGCACTCGGACAATCGGCTGCCGCTAATTTTAAAATCCCCACCGCCGGACTGCTCCGTTTTGATGTGCATCGCTCTGATTGGGGGCGGCTGGTTCCGGGCGATGGCACGCTGCGCTGGTTTCTCATCCCCAAAATGATAAAATTGCTGGGTAAATTATAACCCTTCAATTCACAGACGCAAGAGGAACAATCAATGGCGATACTTTCGGGAAAAAATCATCTCTCAAATGTTGATGCGGCTTGGCTCAGCATGGAAGACCCCACCAATTTGATGATGGTCACGGGGGTGATGATGTTCGACCAGCCGATTGAGTTTGAGCGACTGAAAGAGACCATCAGACACCGGTTGCTGCGGTTTGACCGTTTTTCGATGCGGGTTGTGCAACCGAAAAGCCGGTTCGGCAAGCCGTATTGGGAAAAAGACCCCACCTTCAATTTGGACGCACATCTGCACCGCATCGCGCTGCCGGCGCCGCAAAACCAAACGGCTCTGCAAGATTTGGTGAGCGACTTGATGAGCACGCCGGTGGATTACAACCGCCCGCTGTGGCATATGTATCTCATCGAAAATTATGGCGACGGATGTGTGGTGCTGGCAAAACTGCATCACGCCATTGCCGACGGGATTGCGCTGGCGTACATTTTGCTGTCGCTGACGGACGATTCGCCGGATGCGCCCGAACCCCCACCCCCCGATGAAACCCGACGGCGGCGCGGGCGATTGGCATCGCTGGTGAACACCGCATTTTCGCTGGCAAAAACATCCACCAAATTGACGGGCAAACTGGTCAGCGAAGGGCTGGATGTGCTGGCTGACCGCTCGAAATTGACGGATTTGGCGCAACTCGGTGCAGACAGCGCCGCCAGCGCCGGGCGACTGTTCCTGCGACTGCCCGACCCGCCGACCATTTTTAAAGGAAAACTGGGCGTCGCCAAACGGGCGGCATGGTCAAAACCGGTGCCGCTGGCAAACGTGAAAGCCATCGGCAAAGTGACGGGCGGCACGGTGAACGATGTGCTGCTGACAGCGATGACCGGCGCGCTGCGGCGGTATATGGCAGAACGCGGCGAAGAAACGGGCGGTGTGAATTTCCGCGCGGTTATCCCCGTAAACCTGCGCCCGCTGGAAGATGAGCCGGAATTGGGCAATCATTTCGGGCTGGTGTTTCTGTCGCTGCCGGTGGGTATTGCCGACCCGATTGACCGGCTGTATGAACTGAAAAAACGAATGGATGCGCTGAAAGGGAGCACAGAAGCGGTGATTGCTTTCGGTATTTTGGGGGCAATCGGGCTGTCTCCCGCAGAAATCCGCAAAATTGTGATTGATATGCTGCAAGCAAAAGCCACCGCAGTGATGACCAACGTGCCCGGTCCGCGCGAACAGCGTTATCTGGCGGGTGTGCCGATGCGCAGCGTGATGTTCTGGGTTCCGCAAGCGGGGCGGCTGGGATTGGGCATCAGCATTCTCAGTTACGCCGGAGAGGTGCGGCTCGGCGTGGCAACCGATGCGGCACTGGTTCCCGACCCGGAACGGATTACCGATTTCTTCCACGATGAATTTTCGGATTTGATGAAACTGGTGGAAACCGCCCGCACCGGCGAAAGCAGTCGCAGCCCCGCAGCGGATGACGGGCGCTGTCAGGCTATCACCAAAGCCGGACATCGCTGCAAAAACAAGGCGCTGCCCGGTTCGCCATACTGCCACATCCACCGGCAGTAAATCATTATGTAAACACACTCGCGCAAGTTGACGAGCTGCTGTTTTTATCGTACAATAAAAAGTGACATAACGTTTTCAGAGCCACGAAGGGGGACAAAATGAAAAAGACGTTACTCGGCACAATTATTCTGGTTGCACTGGTTTTGGCAGTGCTGGCGCTGCCCGCGCTGGCGCAGGGACCCGCAAATCTGGTTCAAAACGGCAGTTTTGAAGATGGCTTTGTCGAAGGGCTGGGTGTTGCCAACAACTGGGAACACTTTGCCAGCGGCAATGTTGACCCCGGTTTTTACGATGACACATGGTCGCTGGTTGTCGCCGACGGCGAACACGCCCAACTCATCGAGTTGATTGATTCTACTGCCACCGATACCTATGCCGGCATTTATCAGACCGTCGGCGTGACACAGGGACAGGCATACCGGCTTACCTTCAAAGGGCTGGTGCGTTCCACCGAAGGGAACGTGAACGACTCCGGCTGGGGCTACCGTATGCAGTATGCCATCGACCAAACGGGCAACACCGATTGGCAAGCCGTTTCCAACTGGGTGGAACTGCCGTGGGATGAAGAACCGCGCACCGCTCCCGCCAATGGCACGGCTTATGTTATGCACACCGAAGTAACTACCTTCACCGCTACCAGCGACAGCGTAACCCTGTTCTTCCGCGCGTGGAAAAAATGGGCAAGCGCCGGTGAAGGCAATTACGACCTCGATGCAGTGGAACTGATTCCGGTGGATGCCACCGTCACCAACACCGCCCTGCCGGAAACCGGCGGCACGCAAGCCCAAAAATCGAACTGGGGCGCGATTGCCGGTGGCGCAAGCGCCGGAATTCTGGTTTTGCTGCTCGCCGGAGCGTTTATCAACCAAAAACGCCGCCGGGAAGAAAGTTAGCGCCCTCAGGGGGACATTATGAAAACGCGAAGACTCGTTTTAATCGCCGGTATTGCCATTATGGCGATGCTGTTACTCGCCGCTATGGCTGGGGCAGATTCTCCGGCGAATATCAACTGGTATGTGCAATATTACGATAACCCATATCTGGAAGGCGTCCCCGCCACCACCGGTCACGAAGTGGGCATCAACCACGATTGGGGCACGGGCGCACCGGCAACCGGCATCCCCGCCGACAATTTTTCGGCGCGATGGACAGGCAGTCGCACCTTTGATGCGGGCATTTACGAAATTTCCATCACCAGCGATGACGGTGTGCGGGTGTGGGTTGATGGCGCGCTGGTCATTGACGAATGGCGCGAGCAAGCAGCAACCACTTTCAAAAAACAGATACATCTGTCGGGCGGCGTTCACCATCTGCAAGTGGCATATTTCGAAGCGCAGGGCGTGGCATCCGTCACACTCGACATCCAACTGGTGACACCCGACACCACCCCCGCCGCCACATGGACAGCCGAATACTTCGACAATCCGAACCTCAGCGGGTCGCCCGCCAAAACCCAATCGGAAACCGCCATTGATTACGATTGGGGTGCCGGCGCTCCCACCGGCGGCATCCCCGCCGACTATTTTTCGGTGCGGTGGACGACCAACGCCCAATTTTTGGCGGGCACGTATGATTTCAGTGCCACGGTGGATGACGGTGTGCGGGTGTGGATTGACGGCGAGTTGCTGATTGACGAATGGCAGCCGCAATCCGCCACCACTTTCACCGCGCAGAAAACGCTCACCGCCGGAACACATCGCGTGCAGATGGCATATTTTGAAGCCGCCGGTGATGCAGTCGCCAAACTGAAATGGAATCTCGCCGCACCCGACGGCGGCACGCCTCCGACCCCCACCCCGTCCGGTGATGAAATTATGGTGGACAATCTAGACAGCGGTTTTCTGTGGGGCGGCGTGTGGCGATACCGTCACACGGCATATGGCGGACAAAAACACAGTTACTTCTGGACGCAAAACGCCACCTTCTACCCCGAAAATTACGGTAAATGGACACCAACCTTCGCTCACGGCGGTGATTATCAGGTTTGGGTGTACATTCCCGCCATGCCGAATGCCACCCGCAATTTGCGCTATCGCATTCTGCACAACGGCGAACGCCATGACGTCATCATCAACCAGTGGGCGACCGGTGGCAACTGGGTCAATTTGGGCACATACCATTTCAACGGCGATAATATCGGCAAAGAATTTGTGGTGGCTTATGACAACACCCGCGAAGTTTACGCCAGCCATACCATCGCTTTTGACGCCGTGAAATTCGTGGCACAGTAAAAGCAGGGAGCAGGAAGAAAGAAGTAGGGGCAGCCATTGTAGCTGCCCTTTTTTATTGGCACACATTCACCCCCGCTTTGACGTTCCCCCCGCCCAAACGTATAATGTCGAAATTGAGCGTGGGTAACTACCCAACCTGTCGTTGCGAGGCGCGCAGCGCTGAAATAAGCTCCGGTTGGCAAACACGAAAATAGAACACAGATTGCATAGATTACACGGATTTTCACTGATTTTTTATTCCTGTCTGTAATTTTCCTGAAAAAACCAAAAGAATCTGTGCTCATCCGCATTATCTGCGCCATCTGCGTTCTATTTAATCTATCTAGATCTATTGACAAATCCATCACGTTTCACACTTCACGTTTCACAAAAGTTGGTGGCAGTAACTGAAAATAACATCTGACAAACAACGTATGACAGAAAAACGGACAGAAGAAAACTGGTACGCCGAACCTTTTGAAAAACACGGCGGCTGCGGCGACGACGGCTGTGACGGCGGCGATTGCGATTGCACCCACGCCACCATGAGCCAGCCGGAACGCCTGCCGCTCATCGAAGAAATCGCCGGAATGTTTCCCAATGAATGGCTGGTGTTCATCGTGCCGCCCGCCGAAGATGACGACCCCGCGCCGACACACGGGCGGCTGGTGGCACACAGCCCCCACCCCGATGATGTGTTCGATGCGGCAAACGCCGTGCTGTGGAACCAGTGTGTGTACACCTTTTTCAACGGCGATTTCGCCGCGATGGAAGCCAGTTACGGCGACACCCTGCACGCCGAGCCGCGCCCGGTGGAACAACCCAACCCGGCGGCAAACAGTCCGCTCGCCGGGGATGAACCCGTGCCCGCCGATTTGATTGACCTGATTCACTCGGCGCTGGATAAACTGTACCAAAAACCGCCCAATCTGAACGAAGCCATCCGCCGCCTGCGGATTGCCAAAGTTCGCACCGCATTCAACCCCGAAAGCCCGTTGCACCCCATTTTGGATGCCGCGCTCGACGGGCTGGAAGTGGTCGAACCGAATATCGAATCCGTGATTCTCCGGCTGGAGGATGAACTTTCCGCGTTTAAAGTGGAAATTTGTTGATTGGTCATTGGTCATTTGTCACTGGTTATTGGTTAATTGGAGATTGGTTATTAGAGATTGGAGATTCGTGATTTTGGATCTGAAACCTGAAACCTTGAACTTTGAACAACCTTGCCACCCTGCTACCCTGCAACTTTGAACTTGAAACCTAAAAAAACACCCACACAGAGAAACCATTATGACTACTATTAAAACCGATGAAAACGGCACCGAAACCAAACGAAAACCCCCGTGGCTGAAAGTAAAACTTCCCGCCGGTGATGCCTACCAGCACGTGCGACACCTGATGCGCTCCAAACACCTGCACACCGTCTGCGAAGCGGCAATGTGCCCCAACCTCGGCGAGTGCTGGAGCCGCGGCACGGCAACCTTCCTGCTGATGGGCGACATCTGCACTCGCAGTTGCAGTTTCTGCCACATCAAAACCGGGCGACCGAAACCGCTGGATGAAGACGAACCGCGCCGCATCGCCGAAACAGTGCTGCAAATGAACCTGAACCACTGCGTGCTCACCTCCGTCAACCGCGACGAACTGCCCGACGGCGGCGCACATATTTTCGCCAACACCATCGAGGAAATTCGGCGCGTGCTGCCCACCTGCACCACCGAAGTGCTCATCCCCGATTTTAAAGGCGATGATGCCGCGCTGAAAATGGTAATGGACGCCCGTCCGTCCATTTTGAACCACAACACCGAAACCGTGCCGCGTCTGTATCGCACCGTGCGCCCGCAGGCAAACTACCGCCGCTCACTGCAGGTGCTGGCGCAGGCAAAAGTGTTCGACCCGCAGGCGGTCACCAAAACCGGTATTATGGTCGGGCTGGGCGAAACGAAAGAGGAAGTCATCGCCCTGATGCGCGATTTGCGCGAAATTGATGTGGATATTATGACCATCGGGCAATACCTGCGCCCCACCCGTTTCCATCTGCCCGTGTACCGCTATGTCCACCCCGATGAATTTCAGGAATATCACGACATCGGTATGGAAATGGGCTTCAAATGGGTAGAAGCGGGTCCGCTGGTGCGCAGCAGTTATCACGCTGACGGGCAGGCGGACGCGCTCGCCATTCACGCACGGTAGCGGTTTGTTTCAAGTTCAAGGTTCAAAGTTTCAGGTTCAAGGTTGCAGGGTAGCAGGGTTACAAGTCCAAAATCTTATGTCCAAAGTCACGCATCACGTTTCACTCATCACGCAATACGATTCAACGATTCAGCGAATCCCTATCCCTTTCACGCCTCACGCCTCACGCAAATTGTTGGCAAAACGCAAAATCCGTAAAGATGCTCCGGGGGGCAATAAACTATGTCCCAAAACACCACCGTGCTCGTCACCGGTGCGACCGGTTTTCTGGGCAGTTATATCGTTGATTCATACGCGCGGCGCGGCATTCCCGTGCGGGCGATGGCTCGCCGCAGCAGCGATTTGCGCTACCTGCAGCCGCATCTCGATTCGGGTGCGGCGGAATTGGTTTTCGGCACGATGACCAACCCCGACAGTCTGAAAAATGCCGTGCGCGGGGTGACACACATCGTGCATGTCGCCGCGGTGATTGGACCGAACATCCCCAACGAAGTTTACCGCCGCGTGAATGTGGACGGCACGCAAACGCTGGTTGACGCCGCCGTCGCCGCAGGGGTACAGCGATTCACACTCATCAGTTCCGTGTCAACCTATGGCGACGGCATCACCCCCGGCGGCATCGTCACCGAAGAAACGCCGCAAATCCCGTCGAACCCGTATGGCGAATCGAAACTGGCACAGCAGAAAATCGTGTTCGCCGCCCACCGCGAGCACGGCTTGCCGGTGGTCGCCATCGAACCGCCGGTGATATACGGTCCGCGGGCGCGGGTGGGCATCGCCGAAGCCTTCAATCTGGTGAAATGGCGGCTCGCCCCGCTGCTCGATTTCGGGCGCGGGCGGATGAATTTGGTATATGTCACCGATGTGGTCGGGCTGCTGGAAGCCGCCGACGCCAC
>JALVZI010000441.1 GCA_027022125.1 Anaerolineae bacterium
ACGAATGACAAAGGACAAATGACAAAGGACAAATGACAAATTATGCCTTTAACAATTTCACCATCAAAAGGATTGCAGGGAACAATTACCGTTCCCGGTGACAAATCTATTTCTCACCGCGCCGCGATTTTTGCGGCGCTGGCAGACGGCACATCACGCCTGACCGATTGGCTGCCCGCCGGTGATTGTATGGCAACCATCGAAGCGCTGCGGGCGCTGGGCGTGACGATTGACGTCGAACACACATCCGAAACCGCCGCCACCGTGACCGTGCAGGGCGTGGGCTTGCACGGTCTTTCTGTGCCAGAAAAAAGGCTCAACTGCCACGGCTCGGGCACAACCATGCGCCTGCTGACGGGCTTGCTGGCAGGACAACCTTTTTCCACCGTGCTGGATGGTCACGAAGGGTTGCGCCGCCGTCCGATGGAACGGGTGGCGCGTCCGCTGCGGCAAATGGGTGCAACCGTTGTCACCCGCGATGGCTATCCGCCCATTTATGTGGATGGCGGTAATCTGCACGGCATCGAATACCAAATGCCCATTCCCAGCGGGCAGGTAAAAAGTGCCATTCTGCTGGCGGGATTGTACGCCGACAGCCCGACCACCGTCCGGCAGCCGGGTCCCGCCCGCGACCACACCGAAGTGCTGCTGCGCTCGCTGGGTGTGCCCATCGAAACGGACGGCACGACCATCATTGTCCAACCGGCGGAAAAATCGTTGCCGCCGCTGGATATTTCCATCCCCGCCGATTTTTCGTCCGCAGCATTTCCGCTGGTGGCAGCAGTGCTCATCCCCAACAGCGAATTGCGCATCACCGGCGTGAACACCAATCCCACCCGCACCGGACTTTTCGATGTGCTGACGGCGATGGGCGCGAATGTGCAGATAGAAAATCAAACCGATATGGCAGGCGAACCGGTGGGCGATTTGGTGGCAAAATCGAGCACCCTGCGCGGCACAGAGGTTTCCGGCGATACGGTGGTGCGTATGATTGACGAATTTCCCATTTTGGCGGTGGCGGCAACACAGGCAAAAGGGCGCACAGTGGTGCGCGATGCCGCCGAATTGCGGGTGAAAGAATCCGACCGCATAAAAGCCACTGTGGATGAATTGCGGAAACTCGGCGCGCAGATGATTGCCCATCCCGATGGTTTTGAGGTGTACGGACCCACCCCGTTGCACGCCGCGGTGGTTGACAGTTACGGCGACCATCGGCTGGCAATGGCGCTGGCAGTGGCGGGCTTGCTGGCAGATGGCGAAATGACCATTCGCAACGCGCGGGTCATCGCCGACAGTTATCCCGGTTTTGTCAGTATGCTGAAAAATCTCGGTGTGACGGTGGTGGCGTAAATGGCAATCAATGGCGAAACGAAAATTGTCGGAATTTTGGGCTATCCGGTGGCGCACTCGCTCAGCCCGCTGATGCACAATGCCGCCTTTGCTGCTCTGAACCTGAATTGGGCATATATTCCGCTGCCGGTGGAACCGGAACGGATTGAAAAAGTAACCGCCGCACTGCGAACTTTCAAGTTTATGGGTGCGAATGTGACCGTGCCGCACAAACAGGCAATTATGCGCTATATGGACGAAATTGACCCGGTGGCGCGAGAAATCGGCGCGGTGAACACCGTTGCCGTGCGCGACGGGCGGATGCTCGGCTTTAACACCGATGCCGACGGCTTTTTGCAATCGCTGCTGGAAACGGGATTCTCGCCGCGGGGCGCGCGCTGTCTGGTGCTCGGCGCGGGGGGCGCAGCGCGAGCGGTGGTGTTCAGTTTGGCGAAAGCGGGCGCGCGCGCCATCAGCATTTTCAACCGCACGGTGGAACGGGCGGCATTTTTGGTGGATGACATCAGTTCGGTGTATGCCGATATTCGCTTTTCGTGCGAATCGCTGTCGCCGCAAACGCTGGATGCCGCCAACAACAGTTTCGATTTGGTGGTGAACACCACCTCGCTGGGGATGTTCCCGCAGGGGGACACCTCGCCGTGGGATGGCGATATTCCGCTGCCGCAGGCGGTCATCTGCGATTTGGTGTACACCCCCATCCGCACCAAATTTTTGCAGCAGGCGGAATCGCAGGGGTTGCCGACGATTGACGGCACGGGGATGCTGATTTATCAGGGGGCAAAAGCATTCGAAATTTGGACGGGGGAATCCGCCCCGGTGGATGTGCTGCGCCGTGCGTTGCTGTCGGCGTTAAAAACCGGCTCGCAATTCAGCGATTGAGTTGGCAACCGGTGGCTAGGTTCTGTTGACGTTTCGTTTTCAGTGGGAAAAACGCATCCTGAGTAGCGGTTTGCGGAGCAAACCGCGTATCGAA
>JALVZI010000442.1 GCA_027022125.1 Anaerolineae bacterium
GGGCGCATCCGGTGCCCAGATGAATCGCGCGCTCTGAAAATCCTGCACCAGTTTTCCACCGCGCTGCTGCGGCTCGCTGATGGGATGTCCGAATTGCACCGAGCCGCCGTTTTCGGCGAAAAATACGGCAAAATCTCCCGACAGCGAATGTTCGGCGGGGGGTGTGGTGCGGTTCAGCCATTCACCCAGCCAACCGACCGTCACCCGATATGCGGGTTCGTTTTCCGGGTGGTATTCCAACCGCCCGAATTGAAAATACTGCACCGTCCAGCCGTCTTCCGTCATCGTTTCGGTGATGGGATAGCCGAGCAAATCCAACTTGCCGGGGCGCTGCAAAAATGCGGAAAATGGCGGCTGAACCGTGTGTCCCGTTTCGGGGAAATACAAAATTTCTTCCGGCGGCGGGTCGGCGGGGGCGTGGGACGCGGTGGCGCACGCAGAAAGTGTCAATAGCAACAGCAGAAAAAGATAGCGCAACATACCGGCAGTTTAATCGAATTTTTGGATTGTGCAACCAAATGGAGCAGGTTCAGCATGGCAATTGCCCTGCGGCGCAAAATTCCGGAAAACGGATTGCGCCCGTTAAAACCCAGTAAAGATTTGCTGGGCATAGCCGATTTAATTGAAGAAGCCTTCGCCGGTGATATGGATAACAGTGGGCTGAAAGCCCTGCAAGAAATGCGCTGGATGGGGCGTTGGGGGAAAGTGCTTTTTTGGCTGGACTATATGAGCCCGGATGTGAACACATATTTGAACGGGTTTGTGTGGGAAGAAGACGGAAAAATTGTGGGCAATATCACCGTGAACCGCAATTCGCACGACGGGCGGCGGTGGTTCATCAGTAATGTTGCCGTGTCGAAGGCTTTTCGCGGGCGCGGTATTGCCCGTGCGCTGATGGATGCCGCGCTGGAATTTGTGCGCGAAATGCGCGGACGGGTGGTTTTGTTGCAGGTTCGGCGGGGGAATGCGCCGGCGGTGCATCTGTACCGGTCGATGGGATTTAAAGAATCGGGCGCGCTTGCCGATTTTTACATGCCGCATCCCGCCAAAATTCCCATCGAACCGCTACCGGCAGGCGTGCGATTGCGGCGGCATCGGTTGGATGTGGAAGATGCTCGGCGGGCGTTTGCGCTGGCGCGGATGGTGGTTCCCGCCGATTTGCAGCACGAATCGCCGCTCAAATTTCGCACGTTTCGGCTGGAAGGCAGCGATGTGCTCGTCAGCAATCTTTTTCGCCGATTGTTCGGGTTCGGCACGCGGCAGTATTGGGTGGCAGAAACCGGCTCTCGCGGGGTGGTTGCCACGCTGAATGTCGAACCGGGCATTTGGAACAGAGAACATTCGCTGGGATTTCTGGTTCATCCCCACTGGCAGGGGCATTTGGAAAAGGCGCTGGTCAGCCGAGCGCTGGCATATCTGGCGCAATTCTCCGCGCAGGCAATATATTTCCGTCACCCCGATGCGCTGACACACGATGTGTCGGCACTGCTCGATGCAGGGTTTGAAAAGCGGCGCACGCTGGTATGGATGCGTTTGGAAATTGGAGATTAGAGATTTGTCATTTGTCCTTTGTCCTTTGTCCTTTGTGACGACTGACCACTGATAACTGATGACTGACCACTAATTATGATTGATTTGGGCATCGTTATTGTCAACTACAACACATCGGCACTGCTGCGTTCGTGTCTGCAATCCATTCGAGACAGTCGCCATCCATACACCGTGAAAACGTGTGTGGTGGATAACGCTTCTGCCGATGATAGTGTGGCGATGGTGAAACGGGAATTTCCGGAAGTGCATGTGATTGCCAGCGCGGAAAACGGAGGGTTCGCCCGTGCCAACAATTTGGGATTGCGCTATTTCGGGTTCGGAGAAACCGGAACGGATGTTCCCCGATATGCGCTGCTGCTCAACCCCGATACCGAATTGTCGCCGGATGCACTGGCGACGATGATTGCATTTATGGACGATACGCCGGATGCCGGTGCAGCGGGACCCAAACTACTGCTGCCGGATGGTTCGCTCGATTTGGCGTGCCGTCGCAGTTTCCCCACACCGGAAATTAGTTTTTTTCGGATGACGGGATTGTCGAAACTTTTTCCCAAAAGTAAAAAATTCGGGCGGTACAATCTCACTTTTCTGGATGAAAACGAGTTGGCAGAAGTTGACTCGGTGGTGGGGGCGTTTATGATGGTTCGTGCCGAAGCCATCGCGCAGGCGGGGCTGATGGACGAAACCTATTTTATGTACGGCGAAGATTTGGATTGGGCATTCAGCATCAAATCGCATGGTTGGAAAATCTATTACAATCCGGCGGCGACCGTTTTGCATGTCAAACGCGCATCGAGTCGACACAGCGGCAAAGCGCAGATAGAATTTTATCGCGCCATGCAAATTTTTTACGATAAACATTACGCGGCAACCACACCCAAATGGCTGCATTATTTGGTGGTTGCCGGCATACAATTAAAATGGAAATTGGCACAATTGCAGGTGAGCCGCAAAAAGAAAGCGTTGCGACCGGCATGAATCGCCTGCTTGCGTGCGGAGTATTGAAAGTATGAACTTTTTAAAGCAAAGAGCGGATATATTTTTTTCCGTGACGCTGGTTGCATTGGATGCCACTTTAACCGGTGTGGCGTTTTATGTGGCGTATTTATTGCGGTTGCAATCGGAATATCAAAACATTTCCCCCACTTTTACCACCTATTGGGGCATGATGTTGGTTCAGATTGCCAGCATTTTGATGACGTTTTTCTTTTACCGGCTGTATCATCGCCACCGCGTGCTATCGCACATTGACGAGTTTTATCTGGTTTTCGGTGCGACATCGGTGGGGGCGATTGTTTCCATTGCCCTGATTTCTTTCATTTACAAAAATGCGCTCGATTATCCGCGATTGATGATGGTGTATGCATGGCTGCTCACCATCATTTTTGTGGCGGTGGGGCGCATCGCCCATGCCCGCATTCGATGGTGGTTGCAGGCGCGGGGATGGGGGCAGCAAACGCTGCTCATCATCGGTACGGGAGATGTGGCGCGAGCGATGCTGCATCGCATTCGGCAATCGCCGGGGTTGGGGTATAAAGTTGCCGGATTTGTCAGCAATGACAAAAAGGGGATTGCCTCAATTTTGGGCGTGCCGGTTTTGGGTGGCGTGAAAGACATCTCAAAAATTATCGAAGAACACCATGTTGATGAAGTTATTATCGCCGTGCCGGAAGCCACCCATCAGGAAATCCTCTCAATAATCGCCAACTGCGAGCGCGAGCGAGTCGCCATCAAAGTTTTCCCCGATGTTTTTCAGATTATGGCGACCGAAGTTTCCATTGACGACCTGAACGGTATGCCGCTGCTTTCAGTGCGGGATGTGGCGCTGCGCGGCTGGCGCTTGTCCATCAAACGGGGAATGGATGTCATTGTCAGTGCGGCGGTGTTGGTTTTAATTTCGCCGCTGATGCTGTTGATTGCGCTGCTGATAAAACTCGATTCGCCGGGGGCGGTTTTTTACATTCAGGAAAGGATGGGGCTGGACGGCAAGCCGTTCCAAATGATAAAATTCCGCTCGATGCGGGTGGATGCGGAAGCCGGAAAAGAGGCGGGGTGGACAACCCCCAACGACAATCGCCGCACTCGATTAGGCGCGTTTATCCGGCGGTTTTCAATTGACGAATTGCCGCAGTTCATCAACGTTCTGCTGGGCGATATGAGTTTGGTGGGACCGCGCCCGGAACGTCCGGTGTTCGTCAATCAATTCAAGCAGAGCATTCCCCGTTATATGGAACGCCACCGAGAGAAAGCCGGGTTGACGGGCTGGGCGCAAATCAACGGTTTGCGCGGCGACACGTCCATTGTTGAGCGCACAAAATACGATTTGTGGTATATTGAAAACTGGTCGCTGTTGCTGGATTTGAAAATCATCCTGCGAACGGCGATAAAAGTCTTTTTCGACAAAAGCGCATATTAGTTTCACCAATGTTTCACGTGAAACAAATTGAGGTTAACTGTGGTTGAAATTTGTGATTATGAGGGCAGTCGTTACCGCCAAGAGTTTTGGGAAACAGGCACGCGCGCGTATGAAGATTTGGCGGAACGCATCGCCGTGCGAAATATGCTGCCGCCCACCGGTTCCCGCATCGTTGAAATTGGCGCCGGATTCGGGCGGTTGGTTGATTTGTATGACCGTTACGAACAAATCTATCTGACCGATTATGCCCGCACGCAGTTGGAAGAAGCCCGCGATTTTTTGGGCGAGCGTGAAAATATCACCTATGTGATGGCAGATGTGTATCGCCTGCCGTTTGCCCCGAATGCTTTTGATTCGCTGCTGATGGTGCGGGTGATGCACCATTTGGTAGATGTCCCCGCCGCGCTGAAAGAATTACAGCGCGTGGTTCGGGGTGGGGGCGTGGCGGTGGTCGAACACGCCAGCAAGCACCATTTAAAAGCGATGCTCCGCTGGATGTTGCACCAACAATCGTGGAATCCTTTTTCTCCGGAACCGGAAGAGTTTGTCGCGCTGAATTTCGATTTCCACCCGGCATGGATGCGCCGCCAATTCGCTGCCGCCGGTTTTGAGATAACCGACATTCGCACCGTGTCTCATTTTCGCATTTCTCTGCTGAAAAAAATCTTTCCCCCGAAATTTTTGGCGACCTTGGATGGCATGGCTCAACGCACCGGAAAATGGTGGCAATTGACGCCCAGTATTTTTTTGCAAGCCACACCGAAAAAAGATGCCGGCGCGGCGGTGCTCGCCGAAACGGTTTTCCGCTGTCCCGCTTGCGGAAACGAGCATCTGTTGTTTGGAGACACAGGCGCAACCTGTCCGCAGTGCGGTTCGGTGTGGGAAAAACGCGATGGTATCTTCAATTTCCGCGAGCCGAAATAGTAGTGCGGTTCGTGTAGTGTGTTGTTCGGCGGTAGAGACGCCCAAGCGTCTCTACGGAAATAAAAATGTGATGAATGGTATCTTCAGGGGGAGAGAACCGGTCAATCAACGACCCGGTTTTGCAACTGCGCCGCGTATTGCGTAAAGGCACGCAATACGCAATACGTTTGCCGAAAGCGGTCAGGTTGCGTCCTGTATGGTTACACTCACTATTCGTCATTCGCTATTCGCTATTTTTTTGAATTTGCGACCATTTGCGGGTAAAGTTTGTGACTCACCACAAAATATAGTATACTAAATTAGGTTTTACCACTATTATTTTCGCCCCAAAAAAAATAACAGGCACAGTTGTCGCTTAACTTCCATGTAAGAAGGGAGAGGCTCACGTGAAAGTTTCATGTTTGCAAGAAAATTTATCCAAAGGTTTGGGTATCATCAGCCGCTCGGTTTCCAGCCGCAGCACCCTGCCCATTTTATCGAATGTGCTCATCGCTACCGATGGCGACGGGTTGAAACTGTCCGCCAACAATTTGGAAATCGGCATTAATTGCTGGATTGGCGCGAAAGTGGAAGAAGAGGGCGCCATCACCATTCCGGCGCGTTTGCTTTCTGAGTTTGTCAACTCGCTCCCCGCCGAGCGAATCGACATGGTGCTGGATGAAGACACGCAAACGCTCAATATTCGCTGCGCGCATTTTGAGGCGAATCTGAAAGGCATCAGCGCACAGGAATTTCCGCAGGTTCCCGGACTCGATGCAGTGGACGAGATTATTCACATTGACCCGCTCGTTTTCAAACAGGCAATCAATCAGGTGACATTCGCCGCCGCGATAGAAGAAAGTCGCCCCGTGCTGACCGGCATCCGCGCCCAATTTGAGCCGGATAAACTGATTCTGTCCGGCACAGATGGTTTCCGCCTTTCCACAAAAAGCATCCCGCTGGCGCACACCATTGACAACCCCGTGGAAGTTATCATCCCCGCGCGGGCGCTGTCGGAATTGGCGCGCGTTTTGGGCGGGCAGGAAGAACCGGTGCAGGTGGCTGTGACCTCCGGGCAGCATCAAATTTTGTTCCATTTGGATAAAATTGATTTGGTTTCGCAGTTGATTGAGGGGCGATTCCCCGATGTTACCCAAATTATTCCGAAATCATTCACCACCCGCACGGTGGTGGACGCCAAAAACTTTTTGAGCGCGGCGCGCGTTTCGTACCTGTTTGCCCGCGATTCAGCCAATATCGTCAAAATGGAGATAATACCCGGCGACGGCGAACTGGTCGGCGGCAAAGTGGTTTTAACCGCGACCAGCCAAGAAATGGGCGACAATATCACCGAGTTGGAAGGCAACGTGGAAGGTGAGGCAATCACAATTGCTTTTAACGCCAAATATCTCATTGATGTGCTGAGTGTGATGGATGGCGCACATGTGGTGCTGGAAACCACCACGCCCGCCAGTCCCGGCTTGCTGCGCCCGAAAGGCGACGAAAGTTTTATGCACGTTATTATGCCGATGCACCTGTCGCAGTAAAAAGGTGTTTTCCCCGCCGATGCTTTTGCGAGCATCGGCTTTTTTTTCGCACCAAAAACCGCCGCAAATTTTACTTTTCTGCAGAAGCGGATATATTTTCAATAGCAAAATGTAAAAAAGGAGGCAACGATGCCCGAATCAAAACTTCAATGGATAGAAGATGAACTTGCCGCGCTGAAAGCGCAGGGGCTGTTTACCAACATTCGCACGTTGGAATCACCGCAGGGAGCGCGAATTGTGGTGAATGGCGAAAGTAAACTCAATTTCTGCTCGAACAACTATTTGGGGTTGGCAAACGACCCGCGATTGAAAAAAGCCGCGCAAGATGCCATCGAACGGTGGGGAGTGGGTCCCGGTGCGGTGCGAACCATCGCTGGCACGATGGCGTTCCATTTGGAACTGGAAGAGCGGCTGGCGAAATTCAAAGGCGCGGAAGCCACCGTGTCGTTTCAGTCCGGTTTCACTGCGAATTTAGCCACCATTCCGGCGTTGGTCGGCAAAGGCGATTTGATTTTCTCCGATGAGTTGAATCACGCCTCAATTATCGACGGCTGCCGCTTGTCACGTGCGAAAATCGTGCCGTATAAACATAACGATGCCGACGATTTGCGCCGCGCCATTGCCGAACATACGCCGTTCTCAAAAGCACTGCTGGTCACCGATGGTGTTTTTTCGATGGATGGCGATATTGCCCCGCTGGATAAATTGGTGGAAGTCGCCGAAGAATACAACCTGATTTTCATGGTGGATGACGCTCACGGCGAAGGTGTGCTGGGACACGGCGGGCGCGGCATTGTTGACCATTTCGGCTTGCACGGGCGGGTGGATGTGGAAGTCGGCACGCTGTCGAAAGCCTTCGGTGTGGTGGGCGGATATGTCGCCGGCAAACAAACCATCGTGGATTGGCTGCGCCAGCGCGGGCGACCCTTCCTCTTTTCCAGCGCCGTCACCCCGGCGGATGTCGCCGCGTGTATCGCCGCGGTTGATATTCTGGAAGAAAACACCGATTTGGTGGATAAACTGTGGGACAATGGGCGATATTTCAAACAAGAAATGCAGGCAATGGGTTTCGACATCGGACACAGCGAAACCCCCATCACGCCGGTGATGCTCGGCGAAGCCACACTGGCGCAAAAAATGAGCCAGCGTTTGTTTGAAGAAGGCGTTTTCGCCACCGCCATCGGCTATCCCACCGTGCCGAAAGGCAAAGCGCGCATTCGGGTGATGATTTCCGCCGCGCACGCCTCCGCTGATTTGGATGAGGC
>JALVZI010000443.1 GCA_027022125.1 Anaerolineae bacterium
TAGTAAATTTATCGGAGTGCCGAAAAAACAATCGAATCTGCAATTGGTGCAGGATGCACTGTGGCTGTTGCTGGTGATTCTGGTTCCGCTGTGGGTAAATTTATGGGGAAAACAGCCGTTTGAACTGCCGAAAGTAATGCTGATGCGCTCGCTGGTGTGGCTGCTCACGTCATTGGTTGCGGGCGAATATATTTTTTCGCGCCGCACGCTGCGGCTATCTCCCACATTGCTGCCGACGGCGCTGCTGGCGGTGGTAATTGTGGCAACAACCGCAATGGCGGTCAATTGGCGGTTGAGTCTGTGGGGCAGTTACGAGCGCGGGCAGGGAGCGGTGACGTTGCTGTCGTACCTGCTTTTGTTTTTGCTGGCGGCGGAGAAAATGCGCTCGCTCCGCCGCGCCCGTCGGGTTATCGCGGCGATGGCGGCTGTCGGTGCGCCGCTGGCGCTTTTCGGCGCGGCAAATTTTTTCGGTTGGAACCCGTTCAATCTGGTTTCCGATGCGCGTGTGCCCATTTACGCCACTTTGGGACGCGCAAATTTTACGGGCGCATATTTGGCGATTTTAACGCCGCTATTGTTGGCATTGGCTCTGACCGCTCCCCGGCGGGTGTGGCGATTCGGGTGGGCAATTTTGCTGGGTGGCAGTTTGGCGGTGATTGGGTTGACACTGGCTCGCAGCGCGTGGCTGGCGGCAGTGGTATCGCTGGGGATGTTTGCCGTGCTGTGGTGGGGGACGGTTATCCCCCCGCGCAGATGGGTGTGGGGCGGTATCGGGCTGCTGTCGTTGGGCATTTTGTCGTTCGCCATTCGATTGGAGTTGCCGCACAGCGATTCGGTCACGGCGCGATTGCTGATTTGGCGGCACACACTATCCCTGATTTTCGAGCGTCCCCTGCTTGGTTATGGCGCGGATTCTCTGCGCAGCGTTTTTCCCCGCGTTTTCCCCCCGGAACTGGTTTACTATCAGGGACGCGATTTTTTCGTTGACCGCGCCCACAATTTTTTGCTCGATTGGGCGGTCACAATTGGCATTCCCGGTCTGTTGGCGGTCATTTTTATTTTTTCACTCTTTTTTGTGACCATCGGTCGGGCGTTGCGACGCCAGCCTGCGCCGGAAAAACGCGCCCTGCTCATCGCCATTTTGGCGGCGGTAGCGGGAAATCTCGCCAATAATTTGGTTAGTTTCGATGTGACGCCAACCGCCACGGCGATGTGGCTGTTGATGGGGATGGGCATCGCATTGGCTTCCCCGTCCGATGCGCCGCCGAATATGGTTACCTGGCGGACGCTGTGGCAATGGGGAACGTTCGGCGCGGTTTTGCTGGGGGTCGGCGCGGCAATTTGGCTGTTCAATGAACGCCCGTTGCTGGCAGACAGCGCCGCGCGCACGGCAGACCGTTTTGCACTGCGCGGTAATTGGGCGCAGGCAATCGCCGCCGAAGAGCGGGCAACAAACCTTTGGGCGGTCGAACCGGCATACCATCTTTCTTTGAACCGGTTTTATCTGTCGCAAGCCCTTTCAAATCCGGCAACGGCTCAACCGTCGCTGGCACGGGCAGAATCCGCGTTGCGAA
The DNA here is from genome assembly GCA_027022125.1 of Anaerolineae bacterium. Taxonomy (GTDB): domain Bacteria; phylum Chloroflexota; class Anaerolineae; order 4572-78; family 4572-78; genus JANTHQ01. Next base: position 1,575 of record JALVZI010000443.1, read on the forward strand.
CGGCGCAACAATTGCAGCCGGAAAATCCGGTGGTGTGGCTGCAATCGGCGCAATTTTATGATGTGTCTGCCCGCCGATTTGGCAGCGACACACAATCACTCGCGGATGATGCTTTTCGGCGGGCATCGGCATTAGCGCCAAACAACGCTGTAATTTTCACCGCGTGGGGGCGTTTTCGGCTGGAAAATGGTAACCCGGCGCAGGCGGCGCCGCTGTTGCGGCAAGCCGTTCGGTTGGATGCCAGTAACGGCGAAACGTACCTGTATTTGGGTGCGGCAGAATCGGCGCTGGGACGTGTTGAAATCGCCATTGCAGATTATCGGGAAGCCATTCGGATTATGCCGGAATCGGCGCAGGCATATACCGGGTTGGCGAATGGCTATTGGCAACTGAACCGCCGCGATGAAGCATTGCAAGCCGCAGCGGAAGCCCTGCGGCTCGACCCCCAAAATTCCCCGGCGCAAGCCATTCGGCAAGCAATTTTCAATGCGCCGTGAACATATAGAACACAGATGACGCAGATGATACGGATAGACACAGGTTTTAAATGTTATAGGACTTACGCAGATGAAAGATTTCCAGCCACGAATTCCCACAGATTACACGAATTATCGAACAAAAATTGTAACTATTCAGGGGGTGGAAAAACCTACTGCATTGTCCGGCCTTAATTGTCGGGATATTGTCCACCGGAAAAGGTGAAAAAATTGAACCACAGAGGCGCAGAGACACAGAGA
>JALVZI010000444.1:0-1487 GCA_027022125.1 Anaerolineae bacterium
TTCGCGGGAATGACATCATAAAAATTACCTGATTTTTGTAATTTTGACACACTTTTCAAAAGTTTCATTTAGTTCCAAAAGTGTATAAAACAAAAAAAGGAGGGAAGAACAATGAAAGAATCACTTCTGGATAAATTTATGAGCAGAAAGGGGTTATATACCGCTTTCTGGATTATCGCCATTTTTATGGTGACCGGGCTGATTTATTTTACCGCCAATCTGCAAAAAGAAGTGCCGCCCATTCCGCAGCAGGTTGTATCGGCTTCGGGAGATGTGCTGTATACCTATGATGATGTGGTGGAAGGCAAAGGGTACTTCCAAGAGTTCGACCTGATGGACTGGGGAACGCTGCTCGGAATGGGGGCTTATATGGGTCCCGATTTCTCGACTGACTTTCTGCACTATCGCGCCGAGTATCTGTATGATTATTACGGCAAAGAACTTTATGGCAAACCAAATGCAGAATTGACCGATGTTGAACGCGGTGCGGTGAAAGAGCGGGTTATACAAGATTTCAAACAGCAAACCGCACTGGCAGCGGACAAAGTAACCTATACCGATGCCTCCGCGGAAGCATACCGTGCCAATGTGGCATATCTGGTTGATTTGCTGACGAATGGCGATAAAGAACGCGCTTTCCCCGCCGGTATCATCACCGCGGCAGAAGCGGAAAAGATCGCCGCGTTTGTGGATTGGTCGCAATTGGTGGCGTCGTCCCTGCGCCCCGGTACGAACCGCACGTGGTCGAACAACTGGCCCCACGAACCGCTGATTGACCAGAATACCGGCTGGTACAGCCACGTTGTTTCTTTGTGGGAATTTTTGCTGCTGTGGACGTTGACCATCGTGGTGGTATATCTGGCTTATGAATATCTTTTCCCGAAAGACCCCAACGAAAAACTGGAATCGTCACTGAAAATAACCTCACTTTTCCCGTCGCAGAAAAAACTTTTGAAATACATTCCCATCGTTGCCGGATTTTTTGTGCTGCAATTGGTATTGGGTGGTTATTTGGCACACATTTATGCCGACCCCGCCGCCACACTCATCCTGTCACAAAAAATTATCCCCTTTAACGTGATGCGTGCATTGCACACCCAAATTGCCATTTTGTGGGTGGCTATCGGTTGGCTGGTGGGCGGTTTGCTCATCGCGCCGTGGGTTGCCGGAAAAGACCACAAATTCCCGTGGCTGGTTGATGTGCTGTGGGTGGCGTTGGTGGTTGTCGGGCTCGGCTCGGTTGCCGGGTTGTATCTGGGTGCAACCGGCTACCTGCGCGATACGTGGTTCTGGTTCGGTAATGAAGGGCGCGAATTGCTGAATCTCGGTCGTTTCTGGGACATCGGTTTGGTTATCGGGCTGGTGTTCTGGTTCCTGCTCATCGTTTCGCTCATCCGCAAAGCGGCAACCAACAATCCGCTGGTCGGCACGATTATCTGGTCGGCGTTTGGGATTGCCACACTGTACATCGCCGGGATGATGCACAT
>JALVZI010000444.1:1497-2310 GCA_027022125.1 Anaerolineae bacterium
CGAGTTGACATTCGAGTTGTTTGCCGCCGGGGTCATTGCCTTCTTCACCGTAACGCTGGGATTGATTTCGCACAAAACGGCGGTGCGGGTGATGTTCTTCGAACTGTTCCTGATTATGATGAGCGGTACGCTCGGTGTGGGACACCATTACTTCTGGCAGGGGTTGGATGAATATTGGATTGCCATCGGCGGTATTTTCTCTGCGCTGGAACCGTTGCCACTGGCGCTGATGATTGTCGAAGCGATGAAAAATCAGCGCGAACAGGCGCACGGTGGTGCAGATTTCAAATTCGGCACGCCCTTTATGTGGATTGCCGGTTCTGCTGTGCTGAACTGGATTGGCGCCGGTTTCTTGGGAATGGTCATCAATACGCCCACCATCAGTTACTATTCGCACGGCACGTATCTGATTATGCCGCACGGACACGTGGCGTTGCTGGGGGCATTCGGCTACATTTCACTGGCGTTCATCTATTTGGCATCGCGTGCCAATGCGCTGGCAAATGGTTATGAATGGAACGAAAAACTCAGCCAATATGGGTTCTGGATTTTGACCATCGGCGTGTTGCTGTTTGCCGTTCCCACAATTATCATCGGGTTTGAGCAGGCAAAACTGGCAACCGATGTCGGCTATTTCTTTGCGCGCACCCGCGAAGCCGTGCAACCTTTGGAAGGTTGGATGTGGGCAAGAATTTTACCCGACGGTTTGATGGTGTTGGGTGGCGTCATTATTCTGTATGACCTGACCGTCAAAACGTTCTTTGCGAAGAAAGAACAAGCCTAATTTTTCGTTTGCTGTTGTCCCCCCCATTC
>JALVZI010000445.1 GCA_027022125.1 Anaerolineae bacterium
GAGAAGTAAATATCTCTTTTCAGTAGACTCGGTGGGTCAAAGTAGAACTTTGACGCTCCACACCGATATTTGATGTAATCCGAATTTTTAGTGTGGACAGTGCACTACTGCATCACCCAATCTAAAAGTAGGATTACTCTCTCTGTAATGGTTCATCTGAAAAAAGGTTCAATTTTTCACCACAGAGGCACAGAGACGCGGAGAATCTAAAAATTTTTTGAGTGCCGGTTCAAATTTTTGCCGAAAATTTCAGATACCGCCGCATAACAAGCTCTCAAACCTTATTTTCTCTGTGCCTCTGCGCCTCTGTGGTTCAATTTTTACACCTTTTGTCAGTGGACAATAGCCCGACAATTAAGACTAGATGATGCAGTAGTCAGGTTACACTCCGAATAGTTAGGGCGTGTTGACGTTTTGTTTTCAGCGGGAAAAACGCATCCTGAGTAGCGGTTCACGCAGTGAACCGCGTATCGAAGGGCGTTTTTCCCTGCCGATTTTCACCCTTCGATACGCCCTGCGGGCTACTCAGGATGAAAAATCGGCAAACGTCAACAGAACCTAGAAAGATATTTGGAAAATAGTAATGAATGAGATGAATGAGATAAATTTCAAACACGCCCGCGCAGCGATGGTGCGCAACCAACTGAAACGCCGCGGTATTTCCGACCCGCACGTGCTGGCGGCAATGGCGGAAGTTCCGCGCGAAAGTTTCGTCTCGACGGAATACCGGCATCTGGCATACAAAGATTCGCCCCTGCCGATTGGTTATGGGCAAACCATTTCTCAGCCGTATATTGTGGCATATATGCTGGAAGCGCTGGCGCTGGAAAACCCCGAAGATGCTATCGTGCTGGAAGTGGGCACGGGGTTGGGCTATCAGGCGGCGGTGCTCAGCCGATTTGTGCGCCACGTGTACACCGTCGAGCGCATCCCAGAATTGGCGGCGCAAGCGCGGCAGAATCTGCTCGCGCTGGGCTACACGAATATCACCGTTTCGCAGGGCGATGGCGGGTATGGCTGGCAAAAATACGCCCCGTTCGACGGGATTGTGGTTGCCGCCGCCGCGCCGGATGTTCCCCCGCCGCTGGTAGCGCAATTGAAACCGGGTGCATCGCTGGTTATCCCCGTCGGCGCGGCGGGACACCAGAAACTTCTGCGCATCACCCTGCTGCCCACCGGCGACACAATGACCGAAACGCTCGCGCCGGTGGCTTTTGTGCCGCTCATCGGCGAGCACGGTTACGCCGAAGCCCCGCTGAAAAGATAAACTCACATGTAGTTGTTCTGTCACACAACCGAAGATTTGATTTTCTCTGACAAGCCGGAAGGTAGGGGCGGCTCGCGAGCCGCCCCTACGGTTTCCTTGCCGATTTGCTCACAGGATAGCGTATCGAAGGATGAAATCGGCAGCCTATGTACAGTCACAACTCACGCCGGCAAAAAGAAAAACGCAATGCCGATGATGACATACACCCCCAGCAATTGCACCCCTTCCAGCCAATTGCTCTCCCCGTCCAGCGAAATGAGCGCAGAAATGAGCACCGCCCCGATGAGCGCCGCAATTTCAAACGCATTGAACGTGAGCGTCAGCGGATTGCCCAGCAGTAAACTGATGAACACCAGCAGCGGCGCAACAAACAGCGCAATCTGCAAACTCGACCCCAGCGAAATCGCCAGTGACAGTTCCATTTTGTTTTTCAGCGCCATTTGAACCGCCACCACATGCTCGGCGATATTGCCCACCAGCGGAATCAGGATAATCCCCAAAAAGAACTCGCTCACGCCGAGTTGCGCCACCACCGGTTCCACCGCCCCGACCAGAATTTCGCTGAGAAATGCAATCGCCACGGTGGCAGCCACCAGCACCCCCACCGATGTGCGCACCCGCCATTCCGGCTGATGGTGTTCGGCAGTGGCATCGCCGCTTTCCTGCCGGAACGAGAAAATGAGGCTCAGCACATACACCGCAATCATCACCACCGCCACCCCGATGCTCAGATATTCCACCCCGGCGTGATTGACTTCATCAATGGAATGGCTGAAAAATGACGGCACAGCCAGCGCGATAATCGCCAAAATGAGCATAGTGGCGTTCACCCCCGCCTGCGTTTTGTCGAAAGTTTGCCGTTTGAATTTCAGCCCGCCGAGCAGCACGCTGAAACCCAAAATGAGCAACAGATTGCCCAGCACCGACCCAGTGATGGACGCTTTTACCAGCGACATCAGCCCTTCGCGCAGTTCGGGGTTCGCCGCACCTTTTTGAATCGCCACCACAGTGATGATGAGTTCGGCGGCGTTGCC
>JALVZI010000446.1 GCA_027022125.1 Anaerolineae bacterium
AAAACAGTGGATTCCCGCTTTCGCGGGAATGACATACGTTTCCTTTTTCGACCATATACCACAGGATAACACGGTCTTCGAGTTTTGTCAGTCAATCAGCCTTGAACCTTGAACCAAAAACTGACCAAAACCACACGCGCAGCGGAGAATCAATGGCTTCAACTGATATTATCATCCAAACTGAAAATTTGACCAAAAAATTTGGCAGCGTGACCGCCGTGAATGCGCTATCGCTGGCGGTGCGGCGCGGCGAAATTTTCGGGCTGGTGGGACCCGACGGCGCGGGCAAAACCACCACTATCCGCATGCTGGCGGCAATTATGAACCCGACTGCCGGCAAAGCGACCGTCGCCGGCTATGATACCGTCAAACAGGGCGAAGCCATCAAACACCACATCGGCTATATGGCGCAGCAGTTCAATCTGTACGGCGATTTGAGTGTGCTGGAAAACATCACCTTTTTCGCCGATATTTTCGCTGTGCGGGGCAAAACTCGGCGCGAGCGGATTGACCGTTTGCTGCATTTCGCCCGTCTCACCGAATTTACCGACCGCCGCGCCGGAAAACTATCCGGCGGTATGAAAAAGAAACTGGCGCTGGCGTGCGCGCTCATCCACCAGCCCAATATTCTCTATTTGGATGAGCCGACCACCGGCGTTGACCCCGTTTCGCGCCGCGAATTTTGGGATATTCTGGCAGATTTGCACATTCAGGGCGTGACCATTCTGGTCAGCACGCCATATATGGATGAAGCGGAACGCTGCTCGCGGGTGGGGCTGATGTATGGCGGTTCGATGATTGAATGCGACACCCCGCAGAATCTCAAATCGCAGGTGGTGGGCGATTTACTGGAATTGCGACCCGTCTCGCCGACAGCGCGCGGCATCGGCTTGCTGCGGCGGGCGCAGGCGGCGGTGGAATCGCTGGACGGGGTGCTGGAAGTGCAAACATTCGGCGATTTGCTGCACATTTTTGTGGACGATGCCGCCGCCCGGCAATCGGCTATCATCGCCGCGCTGTCTGCGGAAAATATCGAAGCGCAGAATGTGCGCCACACCCGCCCGCAAATGGAAGAGGCGTTCATTTCGCTGGTGCGGCGGGCAGAGGCAACCGCTGCGGGAGAGAAAAATGACACTGCAACCAAATGACCATGCCGTCATCACCGAAAACCTGACCAAAAAATTCGGCGATTTTACCGCCGTTGACCACGTGAATTTTGCCATTCCGCGCGGCGAAATCTTCGGTTTTTTGGGACCGAACGGCGCGGGAAAAACAACCACCATGCGTATGCTGCTGGGGCTGCTGCGTCCCACCGCAGGCACGGCGCTGGTGCTGGGGCTGGATGTCCAGCGGCGGCTGATGGAGATTCGGCGGCGGATTGGCTATATGAGCCAGAAATTCAGTCTGTATAATGATTTGACGGTCAATGAAAATCTGAATTTTTACGGCGGGGTGTATGGTGTGCGCGGCGAAAAATTGCGCGAACGCAAAAAATACATTTTGCGTATGGCGGGGCTGGAAGGGCGCGAACGGGAACTGACCAAAAACCTGTCCGGCGGCTGGAAACAGCGACTCGCACTGGGCGCGGCAATCATCCATCAGCCGGAGATGCTATTTTTGGACGAACCGACTGCCGGGGTTGACCCCATCTCACGGCGGGCGTTTTGGCAATTGCTGTATGAATTGGCGGAAAGCGGCACGACCATTTTCGTCACCACCCATTATATGGATGAAGCCGAACACTGCCAGAGTTTGGCATTCATCCAGCGCGGCAAAATTGTGGCGCAGGGGTCGCCGCAGGAAATGAAACTGCATCAAATGCCCGGCGAAGTGCTGGAAATTGACTGCGACCAGCCCGACCGCGCCATCCAAACGCTGCGCGCTGTGGGCACATTCGATGAGGTGGCGCTGTATGGCGCGCTGGTGCATGTCGTCACGCCGAAGGGCGTTACCGCCGCCAGCCAAAAACCGGTCATCGAGCAGGCATTGGCAGCAGCGGGCATCGGTGTGCGCGCCGTTGACCGCATCGTGCCCTCGCTGGAAGATGTGTTCATCGCCAGCGTGAAGTGAAGCGAATAGCGAATAGCGAATGACGAATAGTGAATAATTGGTTGCGTGAAACGTGAGGTGTGATGCGTGAAACTTGCCACCTTGCAACTTTGCTACTCTGCAACCCTGAAACCTTGAACTTTGAACCAGAAACCCAAAACCTCGGAACAGAATCATGAAACACAAACCTTTAATCATCAGCATAATAATTTTGGCGTTGATTGGCGGCGCGGGATTTTGGGAGAAATAC
>JALVZI010000447.1 GCA_027022125.1 Anaerolineae bacterium
GTCTTGGTCGGGGGTGTCGTCTTCCGAAATATCGCGTTCTTTCCGCAATTTTCGCACCGCCAGATATTCCAAAATGCGTTCTTTGACTTTCTCCAGCCCGTAATGGTCGGTATCCAAAATTTGGCGGGCGTGTTCAATGTCCAAATTATCTTCCGTGAGTTTATTCCACGGCAACTCGGTCAGCCAATCGAGATAAGTTTTGATGACGCCGTATTCGGCGGCTTGCGGCGGCAATTTTTGCAGCCGGTTCAACTCTCGCAGGGCTTCTTTTTTTGCCTCTTCCGGCAGTCCGATTTCCTCGAATTTTTGTTTGTAATTTTCGATTTCAACTTCGGTTTCATCCGCTTCGCCCAATTCTTTGCGAATGGCTTTCATCTGCTGGCGGAGAAAATACTCGCGCTGAAGTTGGTCGAGTTCCTCTTTTGCTTCCGACTGGATTTTCTCGCTCAATTCCAGCACTTCCAGTTCGCGGGTCATAATGCGCAGCAGCGACCGCATTTTGGTGCGCAAATCGGGTTCGATGAGCAGTGCCAGCCGGTCATCGAAATCCATTCGCATATTGGCGCTGATGGTGTAAAACAGTACGCGCGGGTTGTCCGTTTCCTCCAAAAAAACGATGGCTTCATCGGGAAGTTGGGGCATAAAGCGCACAATCTGGCGCGCCAACTCGGTAATGCGGCGGGTGAGCGCCTCCACTTCCAGCCCGTATTCTTCGGTATCTTCGGTTTTATCCGGCTCGATTTTGATTTTTGCTTTCAGATACGGTTCGGTTTGTGTCCACGCTTCCACCACAAACCGTTCCAGTCCCTGCACAATAATTTGCAGCGAACCGTCTTTGCTGCGGATGCGGCGGTGAATTTTGGCAATCACGCCCACCGGATAAATTTCATCCGTGTTCGGATTTTCTTTTTCCGGCACTTTTGATACCGCCAGCCCGATGAATTCTTCGTTTGCCAGCGCGTCATCCACCAGTTTGATGGAGCGTTCCAGCCCGATAACCAGCGGCATAATGATAAACGGCAGAGCAACCGTGCCGCGCAGCGGCAATACGGCTATCTCTTCCGGGAACTTACTTTCAACATCCTGTATGTCTTCTGAAATGTTTGACCAACTAAACATAGGCAACTCCTGTGAGTGAGATGTCGGCAATCAGGCACAAGCCTGATTTGCCATTGGATAGTATAACGGGGCAATGTTAGATTCGTGTTAGAGTTTGGTGTGTGGCGTGTTAAAATCTCATTATGACTTACGCATTTCGGAGCAAATAAAAATTTAGTCACAAATTCTCACGAATTTCACTGATTTTGAACTGTACCGCGTGCCGGGTGGAACACAGAGAAGCGCAGAGTTTTCACAGCGTTCATAGAGATTTTTATGAAGAACTAAATGAAACTTTTGAAAAGTGTGTCAAAATTACAAGAATCATCGGTAATTTTTTATGATGTCATTCCCGCCTGTGCCCTGCGGGTGCGAAAGCGGGAATCCACGGTGTTTTGCTATGGATTCCGGATATTTTCCTGCGGGAAATTTTGGAATGACATTTAAAATCCGTGAAATTTGTGGAAATTCGTGGCTGAAATTCAGTCACACAAAAAGTTTCAACCAGTTCGAAAATAATATTTAAAATCTGTACCCACAGGGCATAATAATGTTCATCCACATCATCTGCGTTATCTGTGTTCTATATTTTTCCATTAAAATTTGTATAATTTATAAATTCGTGGATGAGTTTCAGTTGCACAAAGAACTAAATGAAACTTTTGAAAAGTGTGCCAAAATTACAGAAACCATCGGCAATTTTTTAAATGTCATTCCCGCGAAAGCGGGAATCCACTATGTTTTGCTGTGGATTCCGGATATTTCCCTGCGGGAAATTCCGGAATGACATTTAAAATCTGTGAAATTTGTGAAAATTCGTGGTTGAATTTCAAACACACAAAAAGTTTCAACCAGTTCAAAATAAAAATTTGTATAATCTGCACAATCTGTGTTCTATCATCCACGTTGCAACCTCGCACCTGAAACCAAAAACCCGAAACGGCAAATTTGCGCAGTCGGGTTTTTATTTTGCCCGAAAATCGCTATAATCGGCAGTATGAAACGAACCCGACTGCAACTTGTCATTTTGGCGCTGTATATCCTGCTGACGCTGGCGCTCACTTTCCCGTGGGTGCTCCATTTCGGCGATGCCTTTCCCGGCACGGCAACGTGGGCATTCGATGAATCCACTTTTGTGTGGAACATTTGGCGATTCAAACACAACCTGCTCGATTTGCAGATGTCGCCGCTGCACACCACCGATATTTTCTTCCCGCTGGGGATAGATTTGGTGCTGTACACCTATAATTTCCAGAATGCGCTGTTGGGATTGCCCATTCTGCTGGGACTGAATCTCACGCTGGCGAGCAATTTCACTATTCTGCTGGCGTATGTGCTGAGCGGATACGGCACATACCTGCTGATTCGCTATTTGCTGCCCGACCGCGCCGGCGGCACGGCGACCGGACACGCGGCGGCGTTCATCGGCGGGGCGGTGTATGCCTTTATGGCGAGCCGCGCCATTTTTGCCGCGCTGGGGCATTACGATATTGTCTCCACCGAGTTCATCCCCTTTTTCGCGCTCTTTTTCATCAAAACCCTGCGCGAGCCGGGCTGGAAAAATCCCGTGCTGGCGGGGGTGTTCGCCGCGCTCAGCCTGCTGGCGGAAATGATTTTCGGCGTGTTTCTGCTATTTTTGGGGATTATCATTTTTACTTTTGAGTTTTTCACCCCCTTCCCCAACCCTTCCCCCTCAAAGGGGGAAGGGAGTATCCCCTCTCCCCTAGGGGAGAGGGTTAGGGAGAGGGGGAAAACTACTCTTCGTCTTTTGCTGCTCGCATTCACCGCTGCGATTCTCTGGTCGCCGGTGATGGTTCCCATTCTGCGCGCGTTTGCCGCCGGTCATTTCGACCTGAAAGGCTGGGGCGAAAGTTTGAAACTCAGCGCGGATTTGGTCGGCTGGTTCACGCCGACCGCGCTCCATCCGCTGTGGGACAGCGATTGGGTGACGCGGCTGCGGCAGGTGCAGGAAGGCACAGCGCCGTTCAGCGATGTGAACACCGTTTTTCTCGGATTCGGCGTGCTGGCGCTGGCGGCGCTCGGTGCGGTGAGTTACCGGCGGCGCGCCAAACTATGGGTGACGGGCGCAATCACCTTCGCCATTTTCACGCTCGGACCCGTGCTGCAAATTCGCGGGCGCTACCTTTTCCCCTTCGACAACCTTTTCCGCGAGCAGGGTATTCCGCAGGATGTCACCTTCCCACTGCCGTTTGCCATTCTGCACTGGCTGCCCATCATCCGCGCCAACCGTGTCCCCGCCCGATTTTCGGTGGTGCTGGGATTGAGTCTCGCTGTGCTGGCGGGATTCGGCGCGTTCAAAATCCTGCGGATGTTCAATGTAAAATTCAAAAGGCAAAATGCAAAAATTATCAATCGCCATTCTCACGTTTTCACGTTTCACGTTTCACGCTTCACGCTGTATCTTGTCGCATTTATTTTGTTGACCATCGCCCTTTTCGACCAGATTTCTGTGCCGCTGCCGCTCACATCTGCCAAAGTGCCGGGCGTGTATGCCCAAATCGGCGCGGAAAATGGCGATTTTTCGCTGATGCAGTTGCCGCTCGGCTGGCGAAACAGTTTTGGTGTGTTCGGTGCGGAACGGACGCAGATTCAATACTACCAAACCGTCCATCAAAAACCGATGCTCGGCGGCAATATCTCCCGTGCGCCCGCTTTCAAATTCGATTATTACCGCAATATCCCCCTGTTCCGCGCGATTGCCCAAACCGAACTGCCGCAATCCAACCCCGCCGTTGACCCCGACACGCTAGCCAAAGCGGCGCAGCAGGCGGGCGAACTGATGACGCTGTATAATGTGCGCTATTTGGTGGTTCACGACCCGATTGCGGGGCGAAAACCGTATGCGGACACTTTCACCGCGACGCGCAAATTGGTGTTCGACCTACTGCCGCTCGACCCCGAACCGGCGTTTGCGGGCGATGGTGTGGCGGCGTATCGCGTGAACCAACCGCCCGTGCCGAACCCGCTGCGGGTGGAATTTGGCGACTGGACGGGCGCGCCGTATCGCGGCGAAGGCTGGACGGGCGATGAGAATTTCGAGGGCGCAGGCGTCAATTGGGCAATCGCACCGACCGCCGAGATTTTCGTGCCGTATCGCGGCACTGGCGACCGCGCGCTGAAAATGCACCTCAAACCGTTCAACTATCCGGGCGCGCCGCCGCAGACCGTTTCGCTGTGGGTGAACGGGCAACCGGCGGGCGAATTTCCTCTTTCCCCCGATTGGCAGGTTTTGGAAACGACTCTGCCCGCCGCACTTTTCTCGCCCGGGCTGAACCGAATCCGGCTGAATTTTGACCATACCGCCGTGCCGCGCGATGTTCTGCCCGCGCAGACCGCCATCGGCGCGACGGGCGTTTCCGTGCCGCGCGATGTGGAAATCAACAGCAGCGCCGATTTTTCGTTTGTGACGGTCGGGTATGGCGATAGCGCGGAGGATGCGTCGGCGCACCGGCGGGGAATCAACGTGACGGTGCTCGACCCGCAGAGCGGCGAAATTCTGGCGAAAAAAGGCTTCGACACGGCGGCGAATCAATATGAAGATGCCGCCCTGCGCGATTTTCTGGCGCAAATTCCCGACGGGCGAATTGTGCTGGTCAGCAGTAAAGGCGCGGACGCGGGCGCGTTTCTCTCCGGCGGATTCGAAATGCTCGGCGGTTCGGCGGGCGTGCCGGCGATGCCATATTCGCTCATCGGCGTGAAGGGCGCGGCGGTCGGCACGGCGGCGGAAAGCCCCGACGGCTATCTGCGGCTCGGTCGCAACCCGGATGACCGCTCGCTGGCGGTGGCGGTCGATTGGCTGGAAATTTCGCAGTGATGGATTTTTTGTCGCCAATCTGCTATAATTTCGGTGATGAATGTTCGTGGAGTGGGAAAATGGCAACCTCACTGAATGAAATGACAAAAGAAGAATTGATTCAACTCATCGAAACGGTGATTGACCGCAAATTGCTGGAAATGTTTGATGTGGATGATGAAATCGAACTCAAACCGGATGTGAAAGCGCGACTCATTCGCCAGCGCGTCGCGGTGGCGCAGGGCGAACGCGGCACGAGTTTCAATGATGTGATGCGGCAACTCGATTTGGATTGATGGCAATGTACCAAGTTCGGATACTGGACGCGGCTATTCGAGACTTGAAACGGTTGGATAAACCGGTCGCACGGCGAATTGTGCAGCGAATTGACTGGATGGCAGAGAATTTTGACGCTTTGCCACATCAGCGGTTGACGGGTGATTTGTCTGACTTTTACAAATTGCGAGTGGGTGCATATCGGGTATTTTATCAGGTTATTGAGGATGAATCACTCATTTTGATTTACCAAATTGGACACCGTCGGGAAATTTATCGCCGTTGAAAGATAGAACGCAATAGATTTGTCTGAAGTTTATCTGTGAACTAAATGAAACTTTTGAAAGGTGTGCCAAAATTACAGAAACCATCGGCAATTTTTATAATGTCATTCCCGCGAAAGCGGGAATCCACTATGTTTCGCTATAGATTCCGGATATTTCCCTGCGGGAAATTCCGGAATGACATTTAAAATCCGTGAGATCTGTAAAAATCCGTGTTATCCGTGTTCCATTTCTCGCACTGCCAAATTTCCCATCCGCCGAAACTGTGCTATACTGCCTGTCGTGACCTGCAAAGGTCGCTGAATATCAATCGAGTATCCAATGGTTGCCCGACACATTCCGTCGGGCTTTTTGTTGCAGCAGGATGGCTTTTGTGTGTGGGAACGGAGTCGAACTGTTGGCAGACAACAGGGAGTATGCGGCGCAAGCGGTATGCAAAATGGACGACTCATCACACACAGGAGCATATTTTGAGCAACGAATTTTCTCAACTGGGTCTGCGCGCGCAATTGGTGCAGACGCTCACCGAATTGGCACACACCACCCCCACCCCCATCCAAACCGCCATCATTCCCACAATGATGACCGGACAAGACGTTATCGGGCAGGCGCAGACGGGAACCGGCAAAACCGCCGCGTTCACCCTGCCCATGCTGAACAACCTTGCGCCCGATTTGGGTTTTGTGCAGGCGCTGGTGCTTGCCCCCACCCGCGAACTGGCGATGCAGGTGGCACACGCCATTCACGAATACGGCAAAGGCACGGGTATCAGCGTGCTGCCGGTGTATGGCGGCGCGTCATACAGCCCGCAATTGCGACGGCTGAAACAGGGCGTGGATATCGTCGTCGGCACGCCGGGACGCCTGCTTGACCTGATTCGCAAACGTGCGCTCGATTTGAGTATGGTTTCGACCGTGGTGCTGGATGAAGCCGATGAAATGTTGAGCATGGGGTTTGTGGAAGATATTGAATCCATTTTGGATGAAACGCCCGCCGACCGCCAAACCGCGCTTTTCTCGGCGACTATGCCGCCCGCCATCCGCAAATTGGCAGACACCTACCTCCGCGAACCGGAAGTGGTGACCATCGCCCGCAAACAGATGACGGTGGACACCATCGAGCAGCGATATGTGCTGACCAATGCCGCCGACAAATTGGCGGTGCTGACCCGTCTACTGGAAGTGGAACCCGTTTCCAGCGCGCTGATTTTCGCCCGCACGCGGCTCGGCACGGGGGAACTGGCGGACGCACTGACCGCACGCGGCATTCCCGCCGAGGCGCTGAACGGCGATATGAATCAGGACGCGCGCACGCGCACGCTCAACCGTTTTCGGCAGGGGCGAATTGCGGTGCTGGTGGCAACCGATGTTGCCGCGCGCGGGCTGGATATTGACGATATTTCGCACGTTTTCAATTACGATTTGCCGGAAGACCCCGAAGTGTTTGTCCATCGAGTGGGGCGAACCGGACGCGCGGGCAAAACGGGTATTGCCATTTCACTCATCACCCCGAAAGAGCAGTGGCGGCTGCGGCGGATTGAAAAATTTACCAAACAGAAAATCGCCAAAATGGATGTTCCCACCACAGAAGAAATTTTGGCGCGTCGCAAAACCGAGTTGACCGAGAAAGTGCTGGTTTGGCTGCGCCGCGAACGCTACGGTTCGGAAATGGAAATTGTGGCGGAACTGGTGGAAGCGGGGTACGACCCGCTGGCAGTGGCGGCGGCATCGCTGAAATTGGCACGCAAAGCCGAAAAACAGCGTCCCATCGAGCCGGTGGGTGAAGTGCGGTTCGGCAAATCTGCCAGAGAAAAACCCGCGCGTCGAAAACGCAACGGGTCGGAAAAACGCAGTTTCGGGCGCGAATCGCACGAAGCGGGGATGGTACGGCTTTCGCTCGGCACGGGCGAAATTCACGGCGTGCGCATCAACCATATTGTGCGCTCGCTGGCGAAATACGCCGGGATTCCGGGTCACACCATCGGCAAAATTCGGGTGCAGAAACAGCGCACTTTTGTGGATGTGCCGGAGCAGTTTGTGGACAGAGTGCTTGCCAACCCGCAGGATTATCGCATTGGCAGCAAAACTGTGTCGGTGGAGCGGGCGTAAAATAGAAATTGGTTATTGGAGATTCGAGTGGCAAGCCAG
>JALVZI010000448.1 GCA_027022125.1 Anaerolineae bacterium
ACGATGTTTCGCTATGGATTCCGGATATTTCCCTGCGGGAAATTCCGGAATGACATTAAAAATCCGTGAAATTTGTGAAAATTCGTGGCTTAAATGCAGTTACACAAAAAGTTTCAACCAGTTCAATATTATATGCTTGTTCAAACCTCAAACTGCGTCAAGTGTCTTAAAATTACTTGTAGCCCGTTTGGGAGTATGGTATAATCTCACAACCGAACCGGCTCCAAACGGCATGGAGGAAAAATATGATTGAAGTAACCATCGACAGCATTCGCGTCAGTTTGATGTCTCAGCACCGGGTGGTGGTGCTGAAAGAAGCCGATGTGGAACGATATTTGGCAATCTGGATTGGTCCCGACACCGCCGAAGCCATTCACATGCACCTGCAACAGGTTGCCGTTGCACGCCCGATGACACACGATTTGATGAAAAATATCATCCGCGCGATGAATGCCAAAGTATCGCATATTGTGATTAACGATTTGCGCAACGATGTTTTTTACGCACGTATTGTGTTGGATGTGGAAGGCAAAAGCATCGAGGTGGACGCCCGCCCCAGCGACTCGCTGGCGCTGGCTGTTCGCTGCGGCGCGAAAATTTTTGTCGCCGATGATGTGATGGCGCAAGCCGGCACCGAACCGGAGGAAGGCATTGACATCGAAATGCTGCTCAGTGGCGCAGCCGCCGCATCTGCCGACGCACCCGAATCGGACGAGGAAGAAGATTTGGACATCTTCCGCGATTTTGTCGATTCGCTGGATTTAGACGATTTGGGGTAATGCGCCTCCCATCCACCGATATACCCTACCCCGCCACAAACGCCGCAGCCCGCGAAACGATGTTCAATGTTTCAGGTCTCAGGTTTCAAGTCCAAAGTCACGCATCACGCATCACGTTTCACGCATCACAAAAATCGAAGGATTTCGCCGATGGCAGGCAATAACAATAACCACAACGCTGCGCCGGATAAACTCGCGCCGCACAACATCGAAGCCGAAGAAGCCGTGCTGGGCGCGCTGCTCATTGACCCCGACGCTATTCTGCGCGTTTCTACCTTTTTGGAACCGGGCGATTTCTTTTTGCAGCGCCACCAGTGGATTTACGAAGCCATTCGGCAACTGCACGAGCGCCGCGAACCCACCGATTTGGTCACGCTGACCGATGAGTTGGAACGGCAGGGACGGCTGGCAGACATCGGCGGACCCACCGTACTCAGCGACCTGATTGCCGCCACTCCCACCTCCATCCATGTGGAATATTACGGCAAAATCATCGAGCGCACCGCCGTGTTGCGCCGCCTGATTGACGGCGCGGGCAAAATTGCCCAACTGGCTTATGAAGATATGGAGGATGTGGAAGAAATCATCGACCGCGCCGAAGCCATCGTTTTCGGCGTGTCAGAACAGCGCGTCAACAAAGATTTAAAGCCCATACGCAAAGCCATCGACACCTATTTCGACCGCATCGAATATCTCAGCCAGCATCAGGGCGAAATTGTCGGCATTCCCACCAACCTGAAAGATTTGGACAAACTGCTCGGCGGTATGCAGCGTTCCGACCTGCTGATTTTGGCAGGGCGTCCCGGTATGGGGAAAACCTCGCTGGCATTGAGCATCGCTCTGCAAGCCGCCCGCAAATGGGATAAACGCATCGCTATTTTTAGCCTTGAAATGAGCGACGAGCAACTGGTGCAGCGGCTTCTCTCCGCCGAAACCGGCATTGACAGCCAGCGTCTGCGGCTGGGACACATCCGCGACGACGAGTGGCCCCTGCTGATGCAAGCCACCCAACTGCTGGCGAACACCTCCGTTTTCATTGACGACACTCCCGCCATCAGTGTGATGGAATTGCGCACCAAAGCCCGCCGCATCGAAGCGGAATACGGGTTGGATTTGATAATTGTTGACTATCTGCAATTGATGCGCGGCAATACCCGCTCCGAAAACCGGCAGCAGGAAATCAGTTTCATCTCTCGCTCGCTGAAAGAACTTGCCCGCGAATTGAAAGTGCCGGTGCTGGCGCTCAGCCAGTTGAGCCGCGCCGTGGAAAGTCGGCACGACAAGCGCCCCATGCTCAGCGACCTGCGCGAATCCGGCTCCATCGAGCAGGATGCCGACGTGGTGATGTTCGTTTACCGCGACGAAATTTACAATCCCGACACCGAATTTCCCAACATCGCCGAAATCATCGTCGCCAAACACCGTTCCGGTCCCGTGGGGCAATTTCAGGTGTATTTCAAAAAGGAACTCACCCAGTTTATGGATTTGGAAACGCGCACCCAACCGCTGGATTATTAG
>JALVZI010000449.1 GCA_027022125.1 Anaerolineae bacterium
TTCTTTATCCACATCGCCGAAAAGGGCAATTTTGTCGCGGATTTCGTCTGAAATGGGGAAATCGGAGCGGCAGAAAATGGCGTCGGGCTGAATGCCGATGCCGCGCAGTTCGCGCACGCTGTGCTGGGTGGGTTTGGTTTTCAGTTCGCCGGTGGTTCCCAGATGCGGCAGCAGGGTAACGTGAATGTAAAACGTGTTGTCGTGCCCCTCTTCTTTTCGCATTTGGCGGATGGCTTCCAGAAAGGGCAGGCTTTCGATGTCGCCCACCGTGCCGCCGATTTCCACAATCAGCACATCCGCGCCGCTTTCTTTTGCCACCCGGCGGATGCCCGCTTTTATCATATTGGTCACGTGCGGAATGACCTGAATCGTTTTGCCCAGATAATCGCCGCGCCGCTCGCGGGCAATCACTTCGGAATAAATCTGCCCGGTGGTGAGATTGCTGGAACGGTACAAATTTTCATCGATGAACCGCTCGTATGCCCCCAAATCGAGGTCGGTTTCCGCACCGTCTTCCAGCACAAAAACCTCGCCGTGCTCATACGGACTCATTGTGCCGGGGTCAACATTGAGGTACGGGTCGAGTTTCTGCGCCATCACCGAAATGCCGCGGCTTTTCAATATCCGCCCGATGGACGCGGCGGCAACGCCTTTGCCCAATGATGAAACCACACCGCCGGTGCAAAAAATGTATTTTGTCATCGTTTAGTCCTTCGTGTGCAATAAAATAACGCTGTCAGATGCAACAGCGTCGGGAAAATTGAATGGGGGATTTTATACGGTTTGATTTTCCGAGTCGGGCGGCGTGAGCGGGATTTCCTCGGGAAATGCCTCATCCAACTCTTTGATGATTTGCGCCAGCACTTCTTCCGCCGACCCTTCGCGCTCTTTGGGGGGGCTCCAGCGGAACATAACCGTGCCCTGCGCGCCCTGCATCTTCGAGGCTTTGTTCATCGCTTCCAAAAAACGCGGCGATAGTTCAGCGGACTTTTGCCCGTTGATGTCGGTGGCACGCACGCGCATCGGCAGATGGTTCCAATACAAAATTTGGTATGTCGCCATAAAAAAGTCACCCGAAAGCAAATTGAGTCGGTATATCACAATCATACCTGATTCAGCCCAAAGGTCAAATCGGCGCAACTTGGCGCAGTGCAGTTGCCATTCGCGGCAAGGTTGGCTATCATTTGAATAGCGAGTTACGAATTGCGAATAGCGAATGGGTGAATGGTGGTCAGTAATCAGTTGTCAGCGGTCAGTTTTTGGTTCAAGGTTCAAAGTTGCAGGGTAGCAGAGTTGCAGGGTTGCAAGTTTCACGTCTCACGCATCACGCATCACGCATCACGTTTCACGCATCACTCATCACGTTTCACGCATCACGCATCACGTTTCACGCATCACGAAAATTGTTGACAATGAACCACGCCTGAATGGGGAATGAGCGAATAGCAAGTAGAGGATATTTTATGGAACAGTGGCATCGAGTTGTCACCCTTTCTGACGGGGTGGCGATGGTGGTAACCGATTTGCACGGCGATTGGGATTTGTATCGCCGCTACCGGGATTGGTTTCTCCGGCAATATGAGCGCGGCGAGGTGCAGTATCTCATTTTCACCGGCGATTTGATTCACCGGGTGGAAAAAGATGCGCCGGATGGTTCGCTGCAAATTGTGC
The DNA here is from genome assembly GCA_027022125.1 of Anaerolineae bacterium. Lineage (GTDB taxonomy): Bacteria > Chloroflexota > Anaerolineae > 4572-78 > 4572-78 > JANTHQ01. The sequence continues at coordinate 1,672 of JALVZI010000449.1, forward strand.
TGGATGTGTCGGCATTGCAGAAAACCCATCCCGGCGCGGTGATTTATCTGCTGGGCAATCACGAAATGGTGCACATTTACCATGTGCCGCTGTCGAAAAATGACCGCGTGTTCACCCCCGCATTCGAGGCGGCAATGGGCGAACATCGCCCGCAGGTGCTGGAACTGTTTGCCGGATTGCCCTTTTTTGTGCGCACCAAAGCGGGGGTATCCGTCACGCACGCGGGGGCGGCGGCTGCGCTCAGTGAGGATGAAAATGTCGACCGCGTTTTTGCGTTTGAACACCGGCACGTTTTTGAGCGGGTGGATGCGCTGCTGGCGGGAAAGGATATGGAACGCTTGCGGCAGGGATACGCTAACTTTTCCGGTATTCCGTACCGCACCCAAGCCGAGCGGTATTTTGCCGTGTCATCGCCGGATGACCTGCGATATGACGATTTGCTGCGCGGGGTGTATGCCACTTCCGACCCCGATTTTGAGTTGCTGTGGGAGGTACTGTTCACCCGCTGCGAAAAAGAGTATGGCAACGGCGATTACGGCATTTTTCTGAATGCGCTGCTGGTGAAATTGTCGCATCAATTTGTGCCGCAGCAATTTTTGGTGGCGGGACACATCTCTGTGC
>JALVZI010000450.1 GCA_027022125.1 Anaerolineae bacterium
TATTTGCTTTTTCATTGGTTTTGCGGCCGTTCATTTTGTCGCGTTCAGAGATGACAGAACCCTGTCCAGGCGTGATGTCCGGCAGCGGGGAATCGAATTTGGCGTGCAGGCGGTTATTCGCCAGCGGGGTGACAGTGGCGGGCACGGGGCGCGATTTATAGCGAATTTTCGCTTGTACGCGGATGGGTTCGGCGGGGGGCTTGCCCGAAACATAATTGACACTGTGCGCGGTCAGTTCATCGCGCCCCAGTTCGGCGCGGCTGCCGACGATGACTCGATTGTGCGCGGGGTCGAGCGCAATCACAAACGTGGGTTCGGGGCGGTAAATGCCCAGTCCCTTTCGCTGTCCGATGGTGTAATTCGGCAAGCCGGAATGTTCGCCGAGCACGTTGCCGCGTGTATCCACAATTTCGCCGGGGATGAGCGTTTCGGGGGCGTTGCGGCGCAAAAATCCGCGATAGCCGCCATCGCCCGAAAAGCACAGGTCTTGGCTGTCGGGCTTGTTGAACACCGGCAGGTCGAAATCTTCCGCCATTTTTCGCACCTGCTCTTTGGTGTATTCGCCCAGCGGGAAAAAAACGTGCGGCAAATTTTGCTGATTCAGGCTGTGCAGCACGTAACTTTGGTCTTTGGTGGGGTCAATGCCGCGCCACAGTTCCCATTCACCCGACTCATTTTGGCGCACGCGGGCATAGTGTCCGGTGACCAGATATTCCGCTCCGAGCGCCAGCGCTTCATTCAGCAGCATCTCAAAACGGATGACCCGATTGCAGGTGAGACACGGGTTCGGCGTTTGCCCGCTGGCATACGCTTCGATGAACGGGTCAACGATGATTTTTTTGAAAATTTCTTTATAATCGCGCACATAAAACGGAATGCCGAGCATCCCGGCGATGGCGCGGGCGTCGTCAATGGCGTCGAGCGTGCAGCAGCGGTTTGCCGCGCCGCCGTCTTCCGACCACAGGCGCAGCATCATACCGACCACATCGTAGCCCTGTTCCACCAGCAGCGCCGCCGCCACCGAACTATCCACGCCGCCGCTCATCGCCACGACCACACGAGTTTTTTTTGTCATTTGTTTTTTGTCATTGGTCATTTGTTTTTTAGCAGTTAGTTGTCAGCAGTCAGCGGTCAGCGAATCTCCAATCAACCGTAACTGTTCCGCCCGTTGACCGGTCATTGACATCCGGTGAGGATTTGACTTCCCTCGGCAATCCGAAATACAGTGGGCGTAGGGGCGGCTCGCGAGCCGCCCCTACGATGATTCAAGGCGAATATAACACGCTGAGCGGTCACAATTCCTGCTCAATTTTATCGAGGATAGTTAATGCGGAAGGAGGCTCAGCATTGGGCTGTACGGTGTGATTTTCCAAATGAATGTGGTGTGGGGCGTTTGGCAGTCCAGGGAAATGGGGAGCATTGTCCCAACGTTTCACCAGTATGCCATCCTTTTTCTGCCAGTGGAAACTATATTTCTCCAAATGAATTGCACCATTTTTCTCTGTCACATATTCAAATAATTCCAAAAAATCCTGATTGATGAACGTCAATCGGGCACGAAATTTACCATCGGAAAAAGAAATATCCTTTCTGACAATGGTATATGAGGCAATAACCGGGCTGGTGATGAACTGTGCTTCGATTTGAGAGAAATATTCTACGATGATGGTATTCATTTTTCGAGATTGTTTTCGAGAAGAGTCAGGCGGTCATTCAGGTTTTTCAGCATCTCCAATGTTGCCGCCCATTCGATGAAATCTATATCGTCACCCAATGTTCCGGCTTGAAACTGTGCCAAAAAATCTTCACTGCTCAAATGGTACTGCTGTTCAAATTTTGCAATTTGGGCTGTTAACGTTTTTTTTCGGGCGGTTGCACGTGTAATTTCTCGCGCCAGCAGTTTGTCCAGTGTCAATTCCAATACAGGGTCAACAGCGGCACTATCCGCCGCAATATATTCTTCGAGTTTTCTCATTTTTTCCAAAACTGAAACCATCGTCAGCCTCCGAACAATTACTTTTGGATAGAACTGGTTGAAACTTTTTGTGTAACTGCATTTAAGCCACGAATTTTCACAAATTTCACGGATTTTTAATGTCATTCCGGAATTTCCCGAAGGGAAATATCCGGAATCCATAGCGAAACATCGTGGATTCCCGCTTTCGCGGGAATGACATCATAAAAATTACCGATGATTTTTGTAATTTTGACACACTTTTCAAAAGTTTCATTTAGTTCATAGTATACACGTTCCGCACCGATTCGACCACCTGTGGCAGCACGTCCAGCAC
>JALVZI010000451.1 GCA_027022125.1 Anaerolineae bacterium
TGCCGCCGTCAATAATGATGAGATTGGGCAGCATACCCCACGACGCGGCGGCATCGTTTTTGCCGGGCGTGTCGGGCTGCAACTTGCCCGCTTGCGCGTCGCGCATGCGCCGGAAGCGGCGGCGCAGCACTTCCGCCATCGATGCGAAATCGTCCGGTTTGCCCGTCACCGTTTTAATTTTGAACCGCCGGTAATCGCTTTTGCGCGGCACGCCTTTGGCAAAAACTACCATGCTGGCGACGGTGTGCGCGCCCTGCAGCGTGCTGATGTCGTAACATTCGATGCGCACCGGTTCCTGCGGCAGGTGCAACCGCTCGCGCAGTTCCGACAGGGCTTCGGTGTGTTTGCTCTGATCCATTTCCCACTGCGCTTTCAAATGAGCCAGTGTTTCGGCGGCGTTTTCTGCCGCCATCTGCACCAGCGCCTTTTTTTGCCCGCGCCGCGGCACGTTCAATTTTACCTGCGCGCCGCGTTTACTTTTCAGCCAATCGCGGATAATCATCAGTTCATCAATTTCGCGGGGCAGCAAAATTTGTCCCGGAATATCCTGCACTTGGTCGTAAAACTGTTTCAAAAACGATGTGACCAACTCCATGTCGTGGGTATCGTCTGCGCCATCCAGCAGAAAATACTCGCGCCCCATCAATTTTCCGCCGCGAATGAAAAATACCTGCACGCAGGCGTTGCCGTCATCCCGCGCGAAGGCTATCACATCCTCATCCACCATATCAGGACTGACTACTTTTTGTTTTTCGGCAATTTGGTGGATAGCCTGAATTTGGTCGCGCAGGGCGGCGGCGCGCTCAAAATCTAGCGATTCGGCGGCGGCGGTCATCTCGGCGGTCAGTTTTTTGACGACCGGTTCGGTGTGCCCGCCCAGAAAATCGCACAACTCATCAATCATTTGGCGGTATTCGGTTTGGTTCACCGCGCCGATGCACGGTGCGGCGCAGCGCCCGATGTGGTAATAGAGGCAGGCGCGCTCGTCGTTGCCGTCAATTTTGCGGGTGCAGGTCAAATACGGGTAAATCTTCCGCACCAAATCGAGCGTGCGATATGCTGCCCACGCGGCGGTGTATGGTCCAAAATAGCGCGCGCCATCGTTTTGCAGGCGGCGGGTGGTGGTCACACGCGGAAACGGGTCTTGCCAGTGAACTTTGATGTACGGATAGCGTTTGTCGTCTTTCAGGCGGATATTGTATTTTGGCTGGTGCTTTTTGATGAGCGTATTTTCCAGCAGCAGGGCTTCCAACTCTGACCCGGCGATGATGAACTCAATATCGGCGATGTCTCGCACCAGATGGCGGGTTTTGGGGCTGTGCTGTGCCGAATCGTGAAAATACGAGCGCACGCGGTTGCGCAAATTTTTCGCTTTGCCGATGTAAATTATTTTGCCCTGCGCGTTTTTATACAGGTACACGCCCGGTTTGCCGGGCAGGTTATTCAGTTTTTCTTGAAGGTCTGGTCGTTGCATGGTGGTTCAGGGGTGGTTCAAAGTTAGTTGTTCAAAGTTCAAGGTTGCAGGGTTGCAGGTTTCACGCATCACGCATCACGTTTCACGCAATACGAAATACGCAATACGGTTCAATCATTCGGCAAATTTCTATCCCTATTCCTATCTCTATCCATTGATTTGAAATGAATGCTGATATGAGTATAATTTGCCGGATGAAAAATATCAAAATCAGTGATACCATTCAAACAGCCGTTCTGTTTTTGGTGATGGGCGTGCTGGCGGCGTGCGGGCAGTCTGCCGCGGCGAATCCGGCAGCAACCGCCGAAAATCGTGTGCCGGTGACATTCGTTTCGCCGACTGTGCCCCCCGTTACCGCGACGCCATTCCCCACCGATACCCCGTTGCCCACCGCCACGCCGTTTCCCACGCCGACCGCCACCGCCATCCAACCATCGCCCACCATCGCGCCACCGGTTCCCACCGCTACCGTCACCCCCACACCCGTACCTTCTCCCCGCCCGATGCTGACCGGCGGTGAACCGGCATTTCCCGCCACCCGATTGGTCATCCCCACACTGGAAATTGACGCGCCGGTGGAAATTGCGCCCATTCGCGCGGGTATTTGGGATGTGAGCGGGCTTGAGCAGGCAGTGGGGCATTTGCAGGGAACTGCCAGCCCCGGCGAGACGGGGAATGTGGTGCTGGCTGGGCACATCACTCTGTCGCCGGATGGGCGCGCAGGTCCGTTCTATCGGTTGGGCGGGTTGAAACCGGGCGACCGGGTGGAAGTCTATCGCGGTGAAGAGCGGTTTGTGTATGAAATTGACGGGGCGACGGTGGTATCACCTTCCGATGTGCAGGTGGCATATCCCACCCGCTCGCCGCGATTAACGCTGATAACCTGCCAATCGTATGATAAAACGCTGGCAGAATATACTGAACGGCTGGTGGTGTTCGGGCATTTGGTGTCTCCATAGGCGGTGCTCCGAAAAAAATGAAAGTTGCTTGATTCTCCGCGAATATTGAGGTACAATGTATAATAATTTATCTCAATTGCCCGAACCAACTTAACAGTGCAGCATCACAAAAACATAATGCACACATTTTTGTAGGAGGCACCATTCATGGATGTAATAAAAGTTTCTGCTAAATCACGCTCGACATCTGTAGCTGGGGCAATTGCAGGCGTCATTCGAGAAAGCGGGCGCGCCGAGATTCAAGCAATCGGCGCCGGCGCGGTGAATCAGGCTATCAAAGCAACAGCCATCGCACGCGGATACCTTACGCTTGATGGCATTGATGTCATTTGTATTCCTTCGTTTACCGAAGTGGAAATTGATGGTCAGGAACGAACCGCACTGCGCTTTGTAATTGAGCCGCGTTAGCAGTAAAAAAGCAACCGAAAACTGACGGTTGCTCCAAAAATTGCATATTTTGGTGGGTTTTTGCCGTTGCCGGCAGAGTGGTGATGCATAGACCGCGAAAATTTTTGGCAAAGGAATTTTCGCGTGCAATGTTTTGCGATAAAAGTTGGCAGCGGTATTTTTTTGCGAATCTAACTTTTCGGTTTGCGAGATTTCGGCTTGCGCCGCCGACGCTTTTTGCGCCGTTTCGATGCCGGTTTCGGTTGTGCCGGTGGTTCGACGGCGCTTGCCACGCTTGCGGATTCTTTTATCGCCGGAGCGGGCTCCGCTACTGTGGATTCGACGGGTTTGGGCGGCGCGGGTTTCTGCCCCGGCAGCAACAATTCTTCCACCGGCAATTCAAGGCGAGTTCCCCCTTCAAACATCACAATTGCGTGTTCTTTCAGGATGTTCAGTCCTTTGATGATGCCTCTACCGTGTTCCGGGTGTGTCACGTGCGTGCCCACTTTCGGCAACCGTTTGCGAATTTCTTTGTAAAGGTCATCTTCATACGCCAGACAGCAGAGCAACCGCCCGCATGCGCCCGAAATTTCGGTGGGGGCAAGCGGTAGTTGCTGGTTTTTCGCCATACGGATGGAAACGGGATGAAATTCGGTGAGCCAACTGGAACAGCACAATTGCCGCCCGCAGCGACCGTACCCGTCGATAATTTTGGCTTCATCCCGCGCGCCGATTTGCCGCATTTCAACCCGCGTGCGGAACGAGCGCACCAGCGCCCGCACCAATTCCCGAAAGTCCACACGCTGTTCGGCAGTGAACAGAAACAGCAGTTTTGAGCCGTCGAAAGAATATTCGGCGCGGATGACTTTCATCGGCAGATGCAGTTCCGCCACTTTTTGGCGGCACTTTTCCAACGCTTCGGCTTCGCGGGCGCGGTATTTTTCCAAACTCATCAAATCGAGCGGGGTTGCCTTCCGCAAAATCGGCTTCAGGTCGCCTTTGGTTTCGCTGGCGGAAATCTCTTTCGCTTCCATCGAAATCCACCCCAACTCTTTCCCGCGGCTGGTTTGCACGATGACGGGATCTTTCAGTTTGGGCGGTTCCTCATCCGCAGGCGGCAGGAAAAAATAGGTTTTGGTGACAGGTTTAAATCGTACTCCAACAACAGTCGGCATATATAAACATTCCTTTGTCATTATTCAGGGGGAGGGGAAAAACGCCCTTCGATACGCGGTTCGCCCTGCGAACCGCTACTCAGGATGCGTTTTTCCCTGCCGATTTCATCCTGAGTAGCCCGCAGGGTGTATCGAAGGGTGAAATCGGCAACCCCTGTACTGTTCTTTTATAGATTCAACCGCGGCAGGTTGAGTAACAGTGTTTCGAAATTCAACCGCCGGTTCACATTAAAATCGAAATTGTGCAGCGTTTTTTTCAACTCAGCGATGACCGCGGCAATTTGCGCCTGCGACAGCCCCTGCGCAAATTGCCGGATGGTGTCTTCCGTGTCCACATTCACCATCGGTGCGGAAACCCGGTTGTGTGCCAGCAGCACATCGCGCCACCACGACAGCCACAAATCGAGAATGGCGGCTGGCGGCTGCGAATCTTTCGCCAGTTGCGCGGCATACGCCAGCCGCTCGACATACCCGCCGCGCAGCACGGCAATCATCTCCGCCAGCCACTCACTGCGCCGGGCGAGCACATCCGGGTTTTGGTGTGCTTGCACCGCCCAGCCGGGGCGTCCGTGTGCCAACCGGCTGAGGTGCTGCGCCGTGCCCGCCGGAACATGGTACTGCTGTTGCAGCAATTGCTCAATCACCGCGGGGGCAACGGGGCGTAAATTGATGTTTTGACAGCGCGAAACGATGGTGGGCAGCAATTGCTCGGTGGAACGGGCGGTGAGCAGCAAAATAACGTGCGCCGACGGTTCTTCCAGTGTTTTCAGCAGTGCGTTGGCGGCGCCGGTGGTCGCGCGGTCAAAATTGGCGAGAATCGCCACTTTGTGCGAACTTTCGTGCGGCGTCAGCGACAAATCGTGTTGCAGTGTGCGGATTTCTTCGATTTTCAGGGCGTCATCGTCATCGGACAGCAGCACATCGGGGTGGTTGCCGTCCAGAATTTTGCGGCACGCGGCGCACTGCCCGCACGGTTTTTCGGCGGCAGTGCAGTTGAGCGCCATCGCCACCGTGCGCGCCAGCGTGGTTTTTCCCAGCCGGGGCATACCGGTTATCAGCACCGATTGCGACAGTTTGCCGGTGTCAATAGCGCGCGCCAGCAAATCGGTTGCCCACCCGTGCCCGAAAACAAATTTTTCCAGTTGATAGCCCATCGTTTTATGCCATATATAAAATTTGGCGAAAATTCTCGCCAAATTCTAATTTTACTCTCGATTATCGCAGTTCACAAATCGTCAGTTTAATAGAGACAGGAATTCGCTGAATCGTTGAATCGTATTGCGTGATGCGTGATGCGTGATGCGTGATGCGTGAGACGTGCTCCCCTGCTACTGCATCATCTAGTCTTAATTGTCGGGCTATTGTCCACTGACAAAAGGTGTAAAAATTGAACCACAGAGGTGCAGAGGCACAGAGAAAATAAGGTTTGAGAGCCTGTTATGCGGCGGTATCTGAAATTTTCGGCGAAAATTTGAACCGGCACTCAAAAAATTTTTAGATTCTCCGCGTCTCTGTGCCTCTGTGGTGAAAAATTAAACCTTTTTTCAGATGAACCATTACAGAGAGAGTAATCCTACTTTTTAGATTGGGTGATGCACTACTTTGCAACCCTGCCACCCTAACTTTGGTCTTTGGACTTGAAACTTGGGACTGACTGCAACCTTGAACCCTGAACAAAAAACTAATCGCTAACCGCTGACCGCTTGGGTCCCACTTTGAACACATTCTGCCACGGACGGTAGCGGCTGAAAATAGTATCCTGATGGATGACGGTGTCACCCTCTTTCACCGTGCGGTAAACGGTCACATCCACGCCGTCTTTCGCCCAATCCACCTGTTTGACCTGCCCCGGTTTCAGCGATGGGTCTTCCTGATAGATGTCTGGTCCGTGCGGCACGCGGTTTTCCATAATCGGGTCGGAAATGATGACCGTGCGTCCCGGCGACGTGCCGTAAAAATTGAAGGTGACGGTTCCGGCGCGCAAATCTGTTTTGGTTTGAATGAGAATGAAACTGTCGGTATCGTTTCGGAATTTGAAATCCACATCGGGGGTGTAAATGGTGGCGTCCAGCCCGGGGATGCTGCCCGTTTCATACCAACTGACGCGATAGCCGTGCGCCCAGCGTTCTACAATTTCGAACCCGCCGAATAGCGCCGCCCGAAACGCGGTGGTGCTGACCTGACACACGCCGCCACCGATGCCCACGGCGGTGCGGTCGCCCTGAATGATGAGCGATTCCACAAAACCGTTTGCCGCGTCAATTTCGCCCACATAACGGTTGAAAGAGAAAATTTCGCCGGGGGGGATGACCACGCCGTTAAATTTCGAGGCGGCAACTTCGATATTTTTCATACGGTCTTTCGACGAGCCTTTAAAATAGGTAGTCGCCGTGCTGACCAATTCTTTGATGCCCAACTGTTCCGGGTGCTCCGATGACACCGCCGGTTGGGTGACGACCACCGGTAGTGCCAGTTGATGAACATCGGGCGTTTGCCATAAATTTTTCAGCATCGCCACCGATGCCGCCACATCCAGCGTATACCCCGTTTGGCTGGGGATGATGGGCGTCAGGGTGAACGTATTTTCATCAATATCGAACCACGCATCGGTGGCGGGGCGGTTGATTTCAGCCGCTAAATCGAAAAAGTATTTTGAGATGGCGGCTTCATCAAACGAAACCGTAATTTCGCCGGGCGCGGGTTCCGCGCGCTCACCGATGACTGTCCATGCCGCCAGCGTTTCGGGGGAAAGCGTCCACTGCCGTCCGTCAAACGTGAGGGTCAGCGGGGCGGATAGAATTTTGGATAGTGTATTTTTTGCCGGTTCGACCACCGTGATAGCCGGTTCGGTGGTGTGTGTCACCAGCGTGACGGGGGCGGAATTGCGGGTTAAAATTGCCTGCCGAATCAGTTCTCGGCTGGCGGGAATGTCCACCGCGTAACCGTTTTCTGCGGGAATGGCTTGCACCGCTGTGCCGTTCAGCAGCAGTTGTGCGTCTTTTGCCGGGCGGTCGAGTTGGCGGGAAAGTTGCAGCAGGGCGTTGTTGGCGGGTCCGGTATCGAAACTGATGATGGGGGTGATTTTCACCGGTTGGTTGAGCGCCTGCAATTGCACGCGGATGTCGCGGGCGAGATTGCCCTGTCGCCCCACGGCAAAAGCGGTGTTCACCGTGCGGTCAATATCCACCCGAGCGCCGAGTTGCTCGGCGGAAAAAGTGAACGTGCCGCGGTCGGTAACCAGTGTCAGCGGTTGCGAAAGCAGGTCGGCGGCTTGACTCGCCACCAGTTGCCGCGTTTCACTGCGCGACAGTTGCCCGGCATCCACCCCGCCGATTTCCACCCCCAAATAGACCCGGTTCAAAAAATAAATTTGGTAGGTCAGCAGCCCGAAAATCAGCACCACCAGCATACTGCCCACAAAAATAATCAGCGCCAGCAGCAGGCGGGGGAAAATCACAGCGGTAAATTTTTGCGGTATCATTTGCGCCGCAGAACCCATAAGCACTCCATAACTGATGTTACGCAGGCGGGGATTTGAAAAACGAAAGTTGAGATTTATTGGCAACGGATGCCTTTTGAGAATTTCCCCCATCCCCCCTGTATC
>JALVZI010000452.1 GCA_027022125.1 Anaerolineae bacterium
GGGGGATGTGGAAGCCACCAGCCGGTAGATGGTCGTCACGTCGGGTGTAACCTGTAAATCGCCGGGGGCGGTCACCCCCGCATCGCCGCCGGGATAGAGGAAAATTTGGTCTGCGCCGCTGACATCCCATTGCAGCAGCACCGTTTCTCCGGCGGTGATATTCAGTTTATCCGCCCGAAAATAATGTATGACGGGAAAATCGGGCAGTGGAACCGGCGTGCTGGTGGGCGTGGGGATGGCGGTAGCGGTGGGCACGGGAGTCGGTGTTGGCGGGCTGACAACCACCGGCACATTTTCGGCGTGCAGTGCCGTGCCATAAGCCGCATTCGCCGATGCCCAACCCTGCCCGTTCGGCGCACCGGGGAAAGACACCAGCCACCATGTGCGTTCCGCGTTCACCCCCAAAATTTCCACAGACATATCCGCCGGTAAAATGCCGATAACCTGAAATTGGGTGGATGGACCCGTGCGGATATTCAAATCGGCTTTTGCCAGCAGCGTCGGAGTGGGCGGTGTGGGCGTGAGTGTCGGTGTTGCGCTGGGCGCGGAAGTGGCAGTGGGCGTGATATTTTCGCCGGAAACAGGTGTTTCGGCGACGGGGGTAAACGTGCTGCGCGCCACCGTCACCTGCGCCATCGGCTCACCCACCGAAACGGTGATGACCGCCGGTTCGCTCTGGATGCCATTCATATCCACCGCGCGCACTTCCAACCGGTACGACCCCACTGCGGTGGGCGTCCACGGCTTTTCCATGGTGAATGATTGCGCGCCGGCGGCATCGGCGGTGTCGGTCAGTTGCCCGTTCACCCAAAATTCCACACGGTCAATACCCGATTGACTGATGCCGATAGCCTTCACTTCCGTTGATTTTCCCACGGTCAACACGGCGTTATTTTCCGGTTTGACCAGCGTCACCACCGGTGCGGGGGTTCTTGCCAAACTGCAGCCGGTCATCAGCACGGCAATAAAAACCCAAAATACCGATAGTTTCCACTGTCTGCGATTCACGGTTCGCTCCTTTTTCGTTACGGGCGCACCAGCGCCGCCACCACCCATACCGCCGCAGAATCATTCACCTCTGCGCCATAATTTGCCTGCAAAATAAACTCACCCTGCGCCCCGGCGGGCACATCGGTCAGCGGAAACGTGCGCGCGGCAATCACGCCATCGGGATTGAGTGCAACCGCCCCCAACTGAATGGGCGATTGTCCCACCGGTTGAAATGCCACACTGTATGTTGCGCCGTTGGATGCCGTTGTGCCGTTTAAAAATGTCATCTGCAATTGAATTTTATCGGTGGGCTGAACGCCGCCCGCCAAATTGAAAATGTATCGCCCTTGCACAAATGCTGCGGTTGCCGGATGAATTTCCAGCACGCGGGCGGCGGTTGTGCCGTTTTGCAGGGTAACATTATCGCGCCACAGCACATACGCCAGCGACGGGTCGGGCGGGGTTTCAGCGCGGGGGTCGCGCCCGAAAGCAACCGGCGTGCCGTCGTCGGTTTGCCAGATGGCGGTATTTGCCGCCGCGATAAAATCAATCAGGGTGACGGGCTGTGCCACCGTTACCGTCACCTGCGCGGTCGAAACACAATCGCCATCGCGGGCGGTCAGGGTATATTGCGTGGTTTCCGGCGGAGAAACCGTCAGCGTGCTGCCCGATTGCCCCGGTTGACCCACATTCGGGGTGATGGTAATTTCTTTCGCGCCGCTCACCTGCCATTGCAGTGTCGCCGATTGCCCGGCGGTGATGGCGCTCGGCTGAGCGGTGAACAGCGAAATTTCGGGATTTTTGCAGGTTTGCGGCACCACAATTTCCGCCAAACATTGTTCGCCGAACGGGCTGCCATCGGGTGCAAACAGTTGCCACACACTGCGATATGTGCCCGGTGCGGCAGGGGCTTCCATATTCAGGCTGATGTCCACTGTGTCCAGCGCGCGGGTGGGCGGCACATCAATGCGGCTCGCGCCCAAATCAGCGCCGTTCACAAAACTGAAGGTATAACCCGCGCCCCAATCGCACGTGCCGGTATTTTTGATGCGCCACGTTTTGACAAATTTTTCGCCGGGCTGCACTTTTGTGCCATCGGGCACGGTAACATCCGACACCAGCACGGCATTATTGGCGCAGGCAATCAGCGATGAAGTGGGAGTGGGGTTCGGCGCGGGGGGCAATGGGCGGGTCGAAACGGCGACGAGATTTTCCACCGCTTTCAGCCGCAACACAGTTTCCGCCGGGTTCACATTCGGATTGACCGAAAAGGCTTTTATTTTCAGGGTATAATCGCCCGGTTTTTTGGGGATGAAATCATATTCGGATTTGAAAAACGTTTGGGAAAACGGCGGATTCTGAATATCCACCAGTTGGTCATTCACAAAAATTTGCACATCGCGGATGCCGTCCGGGTCGCTGTGGGCGGAAATGATGGTGGTTTTTTCTCCCACCGGCACGGGGTTGGGAATGACATCATTCAGCACCACCGATTCGACGGTGCGTTTGGGCAGCGGGTTGATGCGAGAGGCAATGAAATTCGGCGTGGTTGAACATGCCGCCAGCATCGGCAGCAGCACCAAAAAGAGCCACAGAGATGTATATCGCTTTTTTGCCGTCACAAATGCCTCCAAACGGTAACTATTCGGCATGGTTTATTGATGCTGAAATCGCCTTGATATGACAACTTGCGTGAAACGTGATGCGTGATTGGTGATTAGAGATTGGCGATTCGTATTGCGTATTTCGTGTCGCGTGATGCGTGAATTGTTCATCCCCTTGCTTCTTGCTTCCTGCTCCTTGCTTTCGTGAAACATGAGACCTTGGACTTCAAACCCGAAACTCGAAACCAGAAACCTTGAACCTATTATCAGCCTGCCCTACCCGTAATCTTTAAACAATCCCGACAACCCCAGTGCAAATATCACCCCGCCGATGATGATGAACACCACGCCGACAACCAGCGCCACCCAAACAATTCCCTGCGTGAATGTTGTCCATCCGGCAATCAACCCGCCCAGCGCAAACAATCCACCCACCGCCATCAGCAAAACGTGTACATTTGCCAGCGGCTGCAGCCATTGCAAAACTTCTCTGCCGAATACACCGGCAATTACAAATGCCAGCAGCCAAATGGTTATCTGTGCGGAGAGAAACCAGCCCGGCAGGGTTGGGTCGGCGCCGAAACCAAACGGCGCACAGCCGAATATCCCCCCCCAAGCCACAAAAAACAAACTTTGCAATATACCGATTTGCCCTTCGCCGCGAACAACTTGCCAAATACCGCGAATGGCATATCCCACTGCAACTGCGCCGATAATATGGAACGCCGATAAAAACGCCAACAAAAAAAACGGGTTATCTCCCATAGAACGATGTTCTCCCGATTAAAATTATATCTCAATTCGGCAATTTAATCAACATAAGATTATGCCGGGTTTCCGACATTGCGGTATTCAATTGTATTTTGAGGATTGTTTTTGAGCAAACCCGCCCCATCGCTCTATAAATTTAATGATTGATGTTACACAGTGTGAGCAAAAACGTAGGGGCGGCTCGCGAGCCGCCCCTACCTCCGTTTCGGCTTGCCGGAGGAAATCAAACGCTCGGCTGTATAATGCATCGGCAGCATCCGCTCACCACAGGGGTTTGACACGCCTCATTTTTGCGGCGGAAAACGGCGCGATATTGCGATTGACGAGCCGGTAAAATCGCACAATCAGCGGGAACAGATACCACACCATCGCCAGCAATCGCGGCGATTTGATGCGATACAGTATCCGTGCCAGTTTTACCCGCTGCGGCAACTGCGATAACAGCGGGTCGGCGAGCACACGCCGCCCGTAATCGGAAAAAGAAAAATCGCCCCGCGCAAATGCCGCCGCGATTGCCCGCGCCGCCACCTGCCCGTATCCCAGCGCAAAAGAGATGCCCTCCCCCACAAACGGATCTACACCCGCCGCGTCGCCCGCCAGCAGCATGCGCGGGCGCGCCAAATTACCCCCCGCATCGAACCAGCGAATGGGATGCCCGTGAATCGTTTCGGTTGCCAGTGTGCACTGCCGCACCGAAAATGCCTGCGTCAGCGCCGTTTTCAGCGGGGCGCGGGGGTGTTCCGCACGGACGCGGCTATCGAACACCCCGCGATTCATCATTGTTTGACCGTGCCGCAGGCTGGGAAAATCCCACACATACCCCTGCACCCCTTCCCGCTGCACCGAAAAATCGAACACGGCGATACCACCGGCAAAAAGCGGATGGTCAGCCGATTCGGGCGAAATGACTTCCAGCAACCGCGCCAGCGGCGGGTGTTCGGCGGCGTGCGCCCAGCCCAATTTCCGGCGCACAAAACTGGTCGAGCCGTCGGCGATGACCACTGTTTTCGCCCGAATTATCCCCTGCTCGGTGACCACCCGCACAAAATCCGCCGTCGGTTGCACATCGGTTACAGCCACCCCCTGCCGCACCGATACCCCACGCGCTTCGGCTTGGCGCACCAGCCAGTGGTCAAACGCCGCGCGGTGCATCACCCGAAAAACGGGGTCGCCATATATGGCGTGCACTATTTTTCCAAATTGAAACCGCATCTCGCGGATGGGCACATGCTGCGCGGGAAAATCCAAGCCCAGCGCATCCAAAATCGCCAAACCGGTTTGCGTCACCCCGCCGCCGCACAATTTTTCGCGGGGATGGACGGCTTTATCCACCACTATCATCCGCCCCGCCCAACCGGCATCCATCTGCACCAAATGCAGCGCAGTGGAAATGCCGGCGGGTCCTGCACCGATGATGAGCACGTCCACCATTTCAATGGGAGATTGGAGATTAGAGATTGGAGATTGGTCATTCGCCGATTTGCTCATTTGCTCATTCGCACCATTCGCCGATTTGCTCATTTGCCCATTCAATCAATCCCTTCCTCTTCCTCCCCGCGCAGCAAATTCACCCGCTCCGACTGGCTCATGGCGGCGGCTGTGCCGGTGACGGCGGCGTAAAAATCGGCATCGTAGGTGCGGGTTTGCACCACCACCGGCATCGGCACGGCGTGCCCCATGATGAGCGCCTGCTGTTTGGTGTCGAGCCGCGCCAGCACTTCGCGCAGGCTTTCCGCGCCGGAAACACCCGACAGCACCGCGCGGATGTCGCGGTCGTTGTCCAGCAGCGCCGTCACCCGCGTGCCGATTTGGCTCATCACCTCTTCATCAATGCCGGACGGACGCTGGTCGACCACCAGCAGCGTCACGTTATATTTGCGCAATTCGCGGGCAATAATGCCGAAAATCGTCTGCTGGGCAATTTGCGGGTCGAGAAATTTGTGCGCCTCTTCGATGACAATCATCAGTGGCGGCGGCTCGTCGGCTTTGTTGCCCAGTGCGCGTTCAACCCTATCCACGTACATTTTATGAATGCGGCGCGTGAGATAATTTGCCACCAAAATATATGCTTCCAGCGCGTTGCCGTACCGCCCGAACTCCAGCACCACCGTTTTTCCGCTTTCCAGATAACTGATGATTTCTGTGGCGCTGTCTTTTTGGATGGTATCCTGAATAAAATCGAACCGCGCCAGTTTTTCCAACCGGCGGCTCAATGCAGCGACACTCGCTTTGGCAACGCTGGTATTTTCCGCCAATTCGTCAAAATCCTCTTTTTCCGCATCGAGCAGAACTTTTATCCACTCATCGCCCCAAAACCGTTTGAGTGTGTATGCCGCGCCAATCATCTGGTCAGACAGCCCCAGCGTGACTTTCAACATTTCCAAATCTTCCGGCAGAATATCCCGCCAGCGCATGGTCACCACAAAATCGGGCTGAACGTTTCGGCGGCGGGAACTGTCTTCATCCAGTGTGAAAATCGCCACCCGACCGGGAAATAATTGCCGCAACCCCTTCACCGATGTGCGTCCTTCGGTTTGAATTTGCCAGCCGTAATCGTTGTGCATGTCAAAAATCAAACTGACGGCAGCGTTTTTCTGAATCATCCCCGCCAGCAAAATGCGGGTGAGAAAAGATTTGCCCGTGCCGCTTTTGCCAAACACGCCGACGCTGCGTTCTGCCATACGCTGCAAATCGACATTCACCGGCACATCTTCCATATCCAGCGGTTCGCCGATGTGGAAATGAATATCATCTTCCTCCCCGAAAACCAAATCCATATCTTCTGCGGTGGCGGCGCGCACGGTGGAAAAATGTCCCGGCACAGTTTTGACCGGGCGCGGCTCGGCGGCGGCGTCATCCAGCACCAGCAGCGGGCTGACGTGCAAAATGCCGTACACCGCCGTGCTGAGATACACTTCGCGCACGAAAGGGTCGCTGGTATCGGGGGGCATCATCTGCACATCGCGGTTGGTCACGCCCAATTCCACATCGTTTATCATGCCGAAAAAGCGGCGCTGCTGCCCCTCGATGACCACATACCGCCCGACCGCCATATCTTCGACGGGCGCATCGGCATCGAGCCGCACGGTGAGTCCCGCCCGCAGTGAGCCGCCCGTCACCACTCCATAGCGGCGGGTAACGGGTTTATTCTGTTTGAAAAAAATGTCGAATTCATCTGTGGTCATTGGTCCTTTGTCATTGGTCATTTGTTGTTCACCCATTCGTAACTCGCTATTCATAATTCGCTATTTGCAGATTCGCTCATTCGCATCATTCGCAGGTATAATTCTCGGACAAATTCGTGGAGGTATTTAAAATGGAACTCACTCAATCATATCTTGAAAATTTTTTGGCGCAAGCCATGCTTTTTCTGCCAAAATTGGCGGTTGCCATTGTGGTATTTGTGGCATCGCTATATGTGGCAAAACTGGCGGAAAAAGCCGTTTCCCGCACGCTGAAACTGCGTGAAATTGACCCCGAACTGGGGCTGTTGATGAGCCGCAGTATGCGGTGGACGGTGATGATTTTCGGGACGATTGTGGCACTGCAACAGGTCAATTTTGATGTGAGCAGTTTCATCGCCGGATTGGGAATTGTCGGGTTTGCGCTCAGTTTCGCATTTCAGGACATCGCCAAAAATTTTATCGCCGGTGTGCTGCTGCTGATTCAGCAACCATTCGACATTGGTGACGCCATCGAGGTGGCGGGCGTGGTCGGCATAGTCACGGATATTGAGGTACGCTCGACCACGCTGAACACTTTGGACGGCAAGCAGGTGGTCATTCCCAATGCCGATGTGTATGCCGCCACCATTACCAATTTCAGCCGCAGCCCACGCCGCCGCATCGAAATTGAGGTCGGGGTGGCATACGACACCGATTTGGAAAAAGCATCGGCAGTGCTGCTGGAAACGGTCGGCGGGCTAGAGGGAACGCTGGATGACCCCGCACCGAAGGTACTTTTTACCACCTTCGCCGACAGTTCCATCAACGGTACGGTGTATTTTTGGGTTGACACCGCGCGCACCGATGTGTTCGAGGCGCACGACCAAGCGGTGAAAGCCATAAAATCGGCATTCGAGCGGGAAGGCATCGAAATTCCGTACCCCGTGCAGACGGTTTTGCTGCAAAAATAGTTGTATCTGTCCCTCTCCCTAACCCTCCCCCTCAAAGGGGGAGGGAATTTCCCCCTCCCTTTGAGGGAGGGGGCAGGGGGAGGGTGAAAATC
>JALVZI010000453.1 GCA_027022125.1 Anaerolineae bacterium
ATAATGAACCTGAAACCTTGAACACGGAACAACTCTATGGCTGGAGCGATAAAAATTTTATTGGCAGATGACCATGTGGTGGTGCGTGCAGGCACGCGGCAATTGCTGGAACGCCAACCCGACATCAAAGTGGTGGGCGAGGCATCCACCGGCAGAGAAGCCATCCAACTGGCAGACGATTTGGAGCCGGATGTGGTGGTGATGGATGTCCGCATGCCCGATGGCGGCGGCATCGAAGCGACCAAACGCATCAAAGAGAAACATCCTGAAATTGCCGTGCTGGTGCTGACTGCACACGATGATGACGAATATGTGTTTGCCCTGCTGCAAGCAGGCGCAAACGGCTATTTGCTGAAAACCGCCGAAGCGGACGAACTGACCAAAGCCATCCGCACCGTCATCAAGGGCGATTTGGCGCTGGCGCCGAGCGTCGCCGGAAAAGTGGTGTCGCAATTTACCAGCGGCAAAACCCTGCCCGATGTGCTGTCGAATATCAAACAGGATTATGGCGGGCTGACCGAGCGCGAAATGGATATTTTGCGACTGGTGGGCGAAGGACTGACCAATAAAGAAATCGGGCGCAAACTATTCATCAGCGACCGCACCGTGCAGGCGCATCTTTCCAACATTTTCTCCAAACTGAATGTCAACTCGCGCACCGAAGCGGTGATGCACGCCGTACGCCACGGATGGATTGCGCCCGGAAATTCCACATAAAAGCCTATTGTTGCCAACGTGGAGCAAGAAGCAAGAAGCAAGGGTGTTTTTCCCTGCCGATTTCACCCTGAGTAGCCCGCAGGGCGTATCGAAGGGTGAAATCGGCAAAATACCACTGTACGCTGAATAGTTACAAATCATCACGCATCACGTTTCACGAAAAAGGTGATTTGGCGGCAATGAACCATATCCCCATCATGAAAAATAAACGTATCGGAAAAAAGAAGGGTTTGGAATTGCGCGTGCTGGCAATCTGGCTGGTCATCATTCCGCTGGCACTGATGCTGATGCTGGCAGTGGGCGCGACCGCGCTGGCGATGCAATCGCTGGTGGCAACCCAACCGACCGTGCCACTGTGGAAACCGCTGCTGGCGGTTTCCGGCGTGTTGCTGGTGGGACTGGTGTCGCTGGCGTTGGTACTGCTGTGGGCGGTGCGACGCATCACTACCCCCATCGAGCGGATGGCAGAGCAGGCAAAACAGGTTGCCTCCGGCGATTATGATGCCCAAGTGGCGCTCAGCCGCGTTTCTGAATTGCGCACACTGGGAATGGCGTTCAATCACATGGTCACGCAACTCAGCGCGTATCGCGCCGGATTGCAGGAATATGTCGCTTCTGTCACCGATTCGCAGGAAGAGGAACGCAAGCGCATCGCCCGTGATTTGCACGATGGCACCATCCAGAATCTCATCGCCATCGGACAGCGCATCGAATTGGCGCGGGAAATGCTCGGCGAGCAGACGATTGAAGAAAGCAAAGCCCAACTCACCGAAACCCGTGCTATGGTGACGGATGCCATCGCCGGTATCCGCCAATTTTCGCGCGATTTGCGCCCGCTGGCGCTGGAAGATTTGGGTTTGCTGCCCGCGCTGCAATATCTGGTGGGGCGGCTGGAGCAGGCTGAATCGCTGGCGGCGGTGCTGAAAGTGGAGGGTGAGCCGGTCGGATTGACACCCGATATGGAAGTGGCGATTTTCCGCATCACGCAGGAAGTGCTGAATAACATTCGCAAGCACGCGCAAGCGGCGCACGTGTGGGTAACGGTGCGATTTTTGCCGCGCCAAACTCTGCTGGAAATCCGCGATGACGGTGTGGGGTTCACCGTGCCGGAAAACACCACCGATTTGGCGCGGAAGGGGTCGTTTGGGTTGCTGGGTTTGCAGGAACGCGCCAACCTTTTCGGCGGCGATATTTCCATCCAATCCGCGCTGGGGCAGGGAACCATCGTGCGGGTGATACTGCCGCACAAACAACTGCCCCGCCGTTCTGATGCGCCGAAGGTTGACAATAATGCCGAAAAATAGGCAATATGGCGTAGGTTTTTCGACGGCATTCCGTAGGGTTGCAGTTGCGCCGCGTGTCGGATGGGGGTATAATGCGTGGGTAGTTTAGACAGCGGTTTTCACGGAGAAAAGTATGGACGTATTTTTTATCATCGTATTGGTAGCAATGTTAATTCTGGTGGGATATGCCAAAGTGCAGCATGGTGTGGTCAAAACCACCGGCGAGACATTTCTGGTTGAAGATGATAAATAAACCGCATTGATTTTCAATCCGCAA
>JALVZI010000454.1 GCA_027022125.1 Anaerolineae bacterium
CCGCCGCAATCGCTGGTGCGGTTGAAAGAAGCGGTGGCATCGGGGCGCGCCGGCGCTTTTCGCTGCCGGATGGTCAGCCCGCTGAACGGCGATACCCCCGCGGTGAATGTCGCACTGTACACCCTGCTGTTTCGCAATTATCGCGGCGTGCAATTTGAGGGCGCGATTCACGAAACGCCCACCGATTCGGCGGTGCGGCAGGGATTGACGCTGGCAAATACCAATATCGTGATTGAGCATCGCGGGTACAGTGGCGGCGCGGCGCAGTTGCGGCAAAAGGCGGCGCGAAACGCCCGCATTCTGCGGCGGTGCATTTCGGCGGAACCGGATAACCTGAAATGGCGGTATCATTTGGGAGTCAGTCTCTACCAAATGGAAGATTATGCGGGGGCGGCGGCGCAGTTCGAGCCGATTGTGGCGCATCCCGCCCCGCCGCTCAACGAGCAGAATCAGGTTTACCGCGCCCATCTGCTGCTGCTGTCGGCGTATGCCAACACCGGGCATTCCGCCCGCGCCGATGCGGTGCTTGCCCGTGCGCTGGAACGCTATTCGGGGCGGCGGCATCTGCTGGTGGCGGCGGGTATGTTCCACCTGCACCAAAACCGCCCCGCCGATGCGGTGTCGCTGCTGGAACGGGCGCGGGCGCTGCCGCCGGAACCCGTCGAAGGGGAAAATTGGCAGCCCGGCGTGCTGGAATCGCAACTGGCGGCGGCGCATCACGCGGTGGGGCTGGAAGCATTTCGGCGCGGCGATTTTCTCTCTGCCGCCGAAGCCTTCCAGCGGGCAATTGCGGTGGCACGCCAACCGGCGCAAATTGCCGAAGCGTGGAAACTGACGGCGGTCTGTCTGCAAAAATTGGGGCAGGAAAACGAAGCGATGATAGCGTGGAAAATGAGCGAATCGGTGAGTGAGGGGGTGCGCGAATGATGAACGGCAAACCTGCAACCCCGGTTTCGCGCATCACGCTGGAATTTGACGGTGCAGCCGCGCCCGACAATCTGCCGCCGGTGTCGCTGTGTATGATTGTGAAAAATGAAGAAGACACGCTGGCGGATTGTCTGCGCTCGGTGGGCGATTTTCCCGCCGAAATCATCGTGGTGGATACCGGTTCCACCGACCGCACAGTGGAAATTGCCGAATCTTTCGGCGCGAAAGTGTCCCGGTTCGACTGGATTGACGATTTTGCCGCCGCACGGAATGCCGCCATCCGCCGCGCCACCGGCGAGTGGGTTTTCTGGATGGATGCGGACGACCGCATTTCGCCGCAAAATCTGGCGCGGCTCAAACAAGCGCTCGTGTCGGGCAAAGCCGATGTGTACAGCGCGCGCATCGTCAGCCCGAATGCCCAGCACCGGCAATCGCGTTCCGTCGCGCACCATCTGCGGCTGTTTCGCAACGGGCTGGGGCTGACGTTCATCTATCCCCTGCACGAAGATTTGAATCTGGCGGCGGCGTCGCGCCCGCTGACGGTGGCATACACCAATATCGAAATTGAGCACGTGGGGTATGTGCTGGGCGATGACCTTTTCAAACAAAAAACGCGGCGCAATTTGCGCATCATCCGCAAATGTTTGGCAGAAGACCCGCACAGCGTGCGCTGGCATCACCATTTGGGCATGTCGCTGGCAATTTTGGGCGAACAGAAACCCGCCATCAGTGCGCTGGAATTTGTGGTGGCACAGGGTGGACGCGGTATCAGCGAAGTGGAATTTTATTATGCCCATCTGTGGCTGATTTCGCTGTACAGCAAAACCCACCGTTTCGATGCCGCCGAATCGCTGCTGCAGCAGGCGATGAAACGATTTTCGCGGCGGCAGCATCTGTTCATTGCGGCGGGGATGTTCTATCTTGACCGCGATGACCCCGAAAACGCGCACCATTGGCTGGAGCAGGCACAGCAATTGCCCGCTGAATCGCTGGATGTGCAGGGGCAAACGTGGCTGCCCGGCACGCTCGATGATTATTTGGGGCAGGCATACCTGCTGCTGGGAGACGTTTCGCGGGCGCGGGCGCAGTATCGCCGGGCGGATGGCATATCGGTGGCAAAAGAGAACATCACCCCGGGTGAATTGCACAAATTGGAACTGACACTGGCGCGCGGAAATGTGTTTGCGGTGGTGGAACGGCTGGCATCTCGCGCCAACGGGCAGCCGTTTGCCCAT
Organism: Anaerolineae bacterium; assembly: GCA_027022125.1. Classification (GTDB taxonomy): domain Bacteria; phylum Chloroflexota; class Anaerolineae; order 4572-78; family 4572-78; genus JANTHQ01. The sequence goes on from JALVZI010000454.1 coordinate 2,163, forward strand.
AACCTGCTGGCGCAGGCATATCACCGGCGGCAGGAATGGTCGAAGGCAGTGGCGGCGCAGGCGCGCGCGGTAGCAACCGGCACACCCACCGCAGACGATTGGCGGCGGCTG
>JALVZI010000455.1 GCA_027022125.1 Anaerolineae bacterium
GCGTTTTGACCGCGGTCACACTCGGACCGGCGGGGGCGGCGGGTTTGGCGACTTTTTCCGGCGCGCCGGTATCGCGGGTGGCATCCAGCGTTGCCACCGATGCGTCGGCGGGCACAATTTCCAAATCATCGGTGGCAATGGTAACCAAATACGGCTGCCCATTGACATTCACCGAGATGGGTGTTTTTTCCAAATCACCCACTTCTACCAGATATGCTTTTCCGTTGACGGTAATTTTCACCCGTCTGTTTACCGATGGCTGCATAATTATCGTCTCCCTCCGGGAAATCTCATTCGTGATTGGTGTTTGTGAATCAATCCGCGGCTCCACCAGCGACCGGGACCTTTTTCCAGCGATGCGCCGACATTCCCCTGCGATATTTCCAGCGAGCGGACGTATGTCAGCGCGGTGGCAATGGCGGCGACAATTTCTTCATCGTGGGTGTCGCGCGCCAGCGAAGCCGGTTTCGGGGCGTCGGTGGCGGGGGCGTCGGGAACCAGTTTCCGCGTGCGGAAGATGCGCTCCAGCAGTATCATCAGCACCACCAGAATCGCCAATCCGGTAAATGTCAGCCCCAACCCAAACGCACTCAGTATCAAACCTTGTTCCAGCAATTCAGTCATAATGATGCCTCCGGCTACAGTGGAATGTTGCCGTGTTTTTTCGGCGGGGACGACACTTGTTTGTCGCGCAGCAATTCCAGCGCGGCGATGAGTTTCGGGCGCGTTTCAGCGGGTTTGATGACATCGTCCACATGTCCGCTGGCGGCGGCGGCATACGGTTTCGAGAATTTTTCTTGGAATTGCGATACCAATTCGGCGCGCTGCTCTTCTGCATTTTCGGCGTTTTTCAGGCTTTTTCGGTACAGAATGTTGACTGCGCCCTCTGCGCCCATCACGGCGATTTCGGCGGTGGGCCAGGCATACACCATATCGGTGCGGGTATATTTGCTTGCCATCACAATATACGCGCCGCCATACGCTTTGCGGGTGACGACGGTTAATTTGGGAACAGTGGCTTCGGAATAGGCGTACACAATTTTTGCCCCGTGCCGAATGATGCCGCCGTGTTCCTGGTCGGTGCCGGGCAAAAAGCCGGGTGAATCGACAAATGTGATGACCGGGATATTGAACGCATCGCAAAAGCGGATGAAACGCGCCATTTTGTCGGAAGCGTCAATATCAATAACGCCCGCCAGCACCAGCGGCTGCTGTGCCACAATACCGACCACCTGCCCGTGCATGCGGGCAAATCCGACGATGGCATTTTCCGCGAAATGCTCATGCACTTCCAAAAAACTGTCGGCATCAACCACACCGTGAATCACATCGCGCATATCATAAGCCACGCTGGGGTCGGTGGGCACAACGGTGTTCAGCGCATCATCCATACGCCACGCGGGGTCGGTCGGTTCCACCGCGGGGGCGGGTTCGGCATTGTTTGAGGGCAGGTAACTGAGCAATTTGCGGGTCAGTTCGATAGTTTCTTTTTCGTCATCGGCGGTAAAATGCGCCACCCCGCTGACCGTGCTGTGAGTCATCGCCCCGCCGAGCGTTTCCAAATCCACCTCTTCGCGGGTGACGGTTTTGATGACTTCGGGACCCGTGATGAACATATGGCTGGAGCCGCGGGTCATAATCACAAAATCGGTCAATCCGGGCGAATAAACGGAACCACCGGCGCACGGTCCCAGCATCACGCTGATTTGGGGGATGACGCCGCTGGCTTGCGTGTTGCGCCAGAAAAGTTCGGCGTATGCGGCAAGGCTGTATACCCCTTCTTGAATGCGCGCGCCCACCGAATCGTTCAGCCCGATGACGGGCACACCGGCATCCATTGCCATATCCATAATTTTGGCGACTTTCTGCCCCTGCACTTCGGAAAATGAGCCGCCGAGCACGGTGAAATCTTGCGCGAAAACACACACCCGCCGCCCGTCAATTTTCCCGAAACCGGTGACGACACTATCGCCGGGGTGGCGTTTTTTGTCCATCCCGAAATCGGTGTGGCGATGGGTGGTATATGCGTCCACTTCCTGAAAACTCCCTTTGTCCAGCAGCATATCAATGCGCTCGCGGGCGGTGAGTTTCCCTTTGGCGTGTTGGGTTTCGATGCGTTTTTCGCCGCCGCCTGCCTGCGTTTTGGCTCGCCATTCATCCAACTCGTTCAATAAATCTTGATGGGTTGGCGGTGAGTTTCCATCCTTTTGCGGCATAACTCCTCCTTAAAAATGATTATCGGTTGTATCTGTTTAAGGT
>JALVZI010000456.1 GCA_027022125.1 Anaerolineae bacterium
CCAGTCGAACCGGGACACTTTCGCGCCGAAAGATTCGGCAATTTCCACTGTGCGGTCGGTAGAGCCGGTATCCACCACGATGATTTCGGCGGGAAAATCGCCCACCGAGCGCAGACAATCCGCCAGATTGCCTTCTTCATTTTTCACAATCATACACAGCGACACCGACGGGTAGCGCGCGGGCGGCACACGTCCGGCGAAATTCAACTGCCGCACCGGCGGCGCAGACGCGGCGGGCAGTGGCAGCATCGGCGCGGGCTGGAACCCGAATGTTTTGCGGAACGTGGCGGCGGCGTTAAATTCCAGTTCAAACAGCGTGTATGCTGCGGTTTTCAGCGCGATGCGCGGGGTGAACCAGCCCGACTCGCGGCAGAAAGATTCGGCGGCGTGCCATACCTGCCGGTCGGGGGTGCGGTCAACCCCGATGAAAATGCCGCCGAAACCGAGTGTGGGATACCAGTTTTTCAGCAGTGCGTGCGTGTCATCTGCGGTGAAAATGCCGGAAAAATAGAGCAGATGCACACTGCGCACCCGCACCTGCGCCAAACTTTCGTTGGAATATGGCGGCAGCACCGAAATGAATTTCGCGGCGGGGAGCGGAAATTCTTCCGGCGATTCGTTGGGTAACGGCAGCACCAGCACCCGCGAATCGGAATTGCCCGCATCGGCGAACGCCTGCGCCAGCGTCAGCACCGGCAGACGGTCGTTGCCCGTCACTGCCAGCGCGACACTGTGGCGGGGCAATTCGGCGGCGCGGGCATACAGATATTCCAACTCGGTGGCGGCAGGTCGGCGCGGGCGTTTTTCGGCGGGGATGGCGGGCTGTTCCGTTTTGATGCGGGCAAGATAGCAGTGCATCTGTCGCGGTAGATTTGCCGGGTCGATGTGCTCCACCCACGCCCGGCGCGCCAGTTTTCCCATTCGCTGCAATTCTGCGGGGGGATGGTTTTTCAGCCACGCCGCCAGAATCTCGCCGGTGCGCGCCGCGTCTGCCTGCGGGATGCGCAGGGTGAAAGCATCGTAATCGATTTGGTCGGCAAAGGGCAATTCGTGCTCGTCTGCCAGCAGAACGGGCACACGCCCGGCAGACATCGCCTCAAAAAAGCGGATGGAACCTTCGCCTTCGCCGCGCGGACAGAGCACGGTGCGCGTTTCCGCCAGCGATTGGCGGTATTCGGCGCGATACCGGGCTTGTTTTTCCAGGCTGTCGTTTTGCCCCACATGCCCGAAAAACATTCTGCGCAAAACAATTTTCGCCGCCAGCGATGGTTCGGCACGCACGCTGTCCGCCATTTTTTGGCGCAAATCGGTCAAACCGATATACCCCACAAATGCGGCATCGAATGGCAGGGCGGCAAAATCGGCATCTGCCAGCGCGCCGAAATCTTCCGTTTCGTATGGCAGGGCGACGGTCAGCGGGTCGCGGTGAAACCGATTCGCCCCCACGCGGAAAATCACGCCGAGCACACCCAGCGGGCGGCTGTCATCGTGTCGCAGAAAATAGACGTGTTTTTCGGCGTGCGCCGCAAAAAAGGGGAGCGTCCGCAGGTATCGCACCATCAGCGGAATACCCACCGCGTTGACCAGCAGCCCCAACTCGAAGGGCAGCACGATGAAATCGGCTTCGGCGGGGGAATCCACCGCCGCAAAACCCGGCGGCAACGCTGCCCCGTCAAACATCGGCAGTGGGGCGTGATTCAGCGGGAAGATGAAATTGTCCCGCCCGCGAGTATAGACATAAAGTTTGAGCGGTTCGGTTGGTTGTGTCATTGTTTACCAATTGTAACTTCAATGTGACTGTATTTTGCCGATTTCCACCCTTCGATACGCCCTGTGGGCTACTCAGGGTGAAATCGGCAGAGAAAAACGCATCCTGAGTAGATACTACCAATTTTTATCGGTAGCGTATCCCAAATCAATCAGCAAATCTCCGGCAACCGTTTTGACCACCGATTGCTGTTCCGGCGAAAGGTCGCGCTGCCAGCGCCCGACGGCGCGAGTGTACAACGGCTGCGATACCTGCTCGCTGCTCGATTCGCCCGCCAAATTGCGCGGCTGTTCATAATAGTGCAGTACCGCCGGTTCCCACGGTTCCCCCAAAAAGGCGAACAGTTGCCGCAATACCGGTTCGGGGTTGGTCACCAAATCCTCATATCGAATTTCAAAATATCGCTGTGCCAGCGACGGATTGGCTTGCACCGCATTTCTCGCCCGAGAAACAACCTCCACCCAATACGATGCGGCAGTACGGACA
>JALVZI010000457.1 GCA_027022125.1 Anaerolineae bacterium
GATGTAATAGCAACAAACGCCTTTTGCAGATTTCCCCATCCCCTCTGTATCTCTCCCTCTCCGAGGGAAAGGAAATTAAGGGGAGAGGGCAAATCCGCCGTAACACCATATCGAACATTTGTCAAACCTCAAACTGCGTAAAGTGAGTAAATGAAGGGGTAAAAATTAAACCACAGAGGATAACTTATGACCACTATGACCAGCGCAGAAATTCGGCAAAAATTTTTGGAGTATTTTGAGCGGAACGGGCACACCATCGTCGCCAGTTCATCGCTGATACCCGCCAACGACCCCACCCTGCTCTTCACCAACGCGGGGATGGTTCAATTTAAAGATGCCTTTTTGGGGCTGGAAAAACGCGATTACAAACGCGCCACCACCGCCCAAAAATGTATGCGCGTCGCCGGAAAACACAACGATTTGGAAAATGTGGGACCGTCGCCACGCCACCATACCTTTTTTGAAATGCTCGGCAATTTCTCGCTGGGCGATTATTTCAAAAAGGATGCCATCCGCTTTGCATACGATTTGCTGGTAAACGAGTTCGGTATTGACCCCGACCGCCTTTATTACACCGTCCACACCGATGACGACGAGGCGTTCGATATTTGGACGAAAGAGATGGGCATTGCGCCCGACCGCGTTTACCGCATGGGCGACAAAACCAACTTCTGGCAGATGGCGGATGTCGGACCCTGCGGACCCACCAGCGAAATTCATTACGATTGGGGCGAAGATGCCTGCACCTGCGGCGACCCCCACTGCTCGGTGTTGCTGGATAACGGCTGCGACCGCTGGCTGGAAATTTGGAATCTGGTTTTCATGCAGTTCAATCAGGATGAAAGCGGCAACCGCGACCCGCTCCCCGCGCCCGGTGTGGATACCGGTATGGGGCTGGAACGGATTGTGTCGGTCATTCAAAACAAACGCGCCAATTACGACACCGACCTTTTCACCCCGATTTTGAAACGCACGCAAGAACTGCTCGGCGATACAGATGAGCAGGCGGCGGAAAAATATATCGCCTACCGCGTCATCGCCGACCACGGGCGCGCCATTACCTTTATGGTGGGCGACGGGGTGATGCCCGGCAACGAAGGGCGCGAATATGTGCTGCGGCTCATCCTGCGCCGTGCGGCGCGCTACGGGCGCATTGCCGGTTTCACCGAGCCGTTTCTCGCCAAAATTGCCGAAACGGTCATCGAAGAGATGGGCGGGCATTACACCGAACTGGTCGCCCGCCGCCAATTCATTCTGAACGTGATTCAGCAGGAAGAGGAACGCTTCCTGAAAACCTTCGCGCACGGGCTGGATTTGCTGAAAGAACTGGTCGAATCGCTGAAAGCCGCGGGCAAAACCGAAATTCCCGGCAGCGATGTTTTCAAACTGCACGCCACTTACGGCTTCCCCTTCCATCTGACGCGCGATATTGCCGCGGAAGAGTACGGGTTCACCGTGGATGAAGCCGGATTTCGGCAGGAAATGCAGCGTCACAGCGAAATTTCGGGCGGCGGGGCATTCAAAAAGATTGATGAAGCCACCCTTTCCATTTATGCCGCGCTGCTGGATGATTTGAAAGCCGCCGGAACCGTACCCGAACACGACCCGTATCAGGGCACGGAAAACACCACCCGTGTGCTGGCAATTTTGCAGGATGGTCAGCGTGTGGATGCGGTGGGCGAAGGGTTGGAAGTGGAAATGGTGCTGGCAAACACCCCGTTTTACGTCGAAAGTGGCGGGCAGGTCAGCGATACGGGTGTCATTCGCAGCGATGGCTGGGAAATGACCGTCACCAACGTGCGGAAACCCGTCACCGGGCTGGTGGTGCACACCGGACAAATCACGCACGGCACGGCACACACCGGCGATACCGTTTCGGCGGAAGTGGACGCCGAGCGGCGGCTAAATATTATGCGCAATCATACCGCCACCCACCTGTTGCAAGCACATTTACGGCGCGTGCTGGGCAAACACGTGGCGCAGGCGGGGTCGCTGGTTGCCCCCGACCGGCTGCGGTTCGACTTCAGCCATCCCGACCCGATGACCGCCGAGCAAATTCAGGCGGTGGAAGCGGGCGTCAACGCCGATATTCTGGCGGATTATCCGGTGAATGTGGCGTTCCAAAATTATAAAGATGCGGTTGCCTCCGGCGCGATGGCGCTTTTCGGGGAAAAATATGGCGATGTGGTGCGCGTCATCACGGTGGACGGGGATGTGAGCCGCGAACTGTGCGGCGGCACACACGTGCAACAC
>JALVZI010000458.1 GCA_027022125.1 Anaerolineae bacterium
CAACCGGCTATCGTCACTGCTGTTTGTGCTGGCGCTGTATGAGGACAAAATGCACGGTGTGGAAAATCCAACCTACACCAAAACGGTGAAATCGTGAACGCACCATTTCATCCGCTGTTCGTCCATTTCCCCATCGCGCTCTATTTTTTGGGCGTGCTGTTCACCGCCGGATACCTGTGGCGCGCCAATGCCGATTACGAGCGATTCGGCTATTGGGCATTCATTCTCAGTTGGATTGCCGCCATCGTCGCCAGTGTGGTGGGGCTGATTGACCGCGGGCAATTGGCATTCGACGACCCGCGTCAGGGAGCAATCAACGCGCATATCACGCCGGCTATCGCTTTCATCGTGCTGAACGGACTGCTGCTCTATATGCGTTTTCGCTGGGCGGATGTACTCGCTTCGGAGCGGAAATGGCTCTATTTGGGATTGATGGCGGTCGGGCTGGCAGTTATCGTTTTCACCGGCTTTCAGGGCGGCGAATTGGTGTTCGGGCTGGGTATCGGCGTGAGATAGAGATTGGTGATTGGAGATTGGTCATTCGCTGATTCGCTGATTGCAACCCTGCAACCCTGCTACTTTAAAACTTTGAACCCAAAAGGAGAAAACCTATGCTTTTAAAACAACCTGTTGTTGACGCTATCAATGCTCAAGTGGTAGAGGAATTTACCGCTGCGGCGCAGTATTTGGCGATTGCGCTCTATTTTGAACGCGAAACGCTGCCCGAATTGGCAGGTTTTTTCCGCCTGCAAGCCGATGAGGAACACGGGCACGCCATCAAACTACTGGATTATGTGAATGAAGCGGGCGGCAGTCCGGTCATCGCGCCGACAAAACCGGTGAAAAACGATTTTTCCGGCGTGGAAGAATGCATTCAACTGGCGCTCAATCAGGAATTGACCGTCACCGAGCAAATCAACCATTTGGTAGATGTGGCGATGGAAAATAACGACCATCTGACCCGCCAATTTTTGCAGTGGTTCGTCACCGAGCAGTTGGAAGAAGTTTCCACCATGTCCGACCTGCTGGCAATTGTCAAACGCGCCAACGGCGACCTTTTCCGCGTGGAAGATTATCTGGCGCGCACCCCGCACCCCGAAGCCGCGAACGCCGCATCTGCCGAATAGCCTTTTGCGGCAGCGTGTCCGCCGGAACACGAAGAATCGCAAAGATTTTTGTGGAAGCGTTCCCTGAATAGATACAAATTCAGGGAAGGAGAATTTGTAGGGGCGGCTCGCGAGCCGCCCCTACAAATTCTAGCGCGAACCAACCGATTCTTTTGGTTTCGTAGAGGTACGCTGCAGCGTGTCCCTACGGTTTTCCATCCTGAATAGATACCTCTTCCATAAAAGTCTCTGTGAACTCTGCGAATCTCTGTGTTCCTGCAGGCACGCTGGGTAGTTACATTCAAAGTTCAATGCACTATTCGCCACCCACCATTCATCATTCGCTATTCGTAACTCGCTATTCAATTTTCGCCAACAGCCCCCGTCGCTCAAATTCCAGCAGTTGTTCGATGACATTTGCAGCGAGACGGGGGTCTGTTTTTGTTTCCCGCCGATAGTGTTCAATCGCAGCGGTTCGCTCGCCGCGCGCCAGCATTGCCAACAGTGTTTGCTGCAATTCCGACGACATTGATTTCACCCGCTCATTCGCCATAAACCGGTTGCTCGACACGGTAACGGTGGACATCGGCTGGCGCGATTTTTCGCCGCGCCGAACCTGAAATAGCATCAGCACTGCGCCGGCATCGCCGGAAAAAGTCACGCCGGTTGCCATCAGCAGCAAAATCACCCCGAAAAAAATCATAAAATAGGCAATACCCGGGGTGATTCGCCCGTGCATATTCAGCCATTCTGTGGCGGGGAACCCGGGAATCGCCGCCGGAACGGCAACTGCCAGCACAAAAATTCCCAGCAGATAGAGCGCCAATCCCCCCTGCCAGAAATTTCCCCATTCAAACCGAAAATTCCGCCGGCGGGGCGACGGGTTTTGTTCAGCCATTTTTGCTCTCCTCCGGCACACGGGCGGGCAACGGGTCGTCGCAGTTTACCCAAATTGCGGCAGCCAGTTCACTGCCGATGATATGTTCGTCGCGGTCGTTCAGCAGAATGCGCAGCGGTCCGTTAAACCGCCCCCGATTTTCCAGCGTGAACCGCGCACCGGGAACCATACCGATTTCCGCCAGATACTGCAATTTTTCCGCCTCGCGGGTTTTCACCCGGCTGATAGTGCCTGTTATGCCCTGC
>JALVZI010000459.1 GCA_027022125.1 Anaerolineae bacterium
CGCCCGTCGGCGGGGTGTCGCGCAGGTCGAGAATGTCGAGCCACTGCCAAAACCGCGGCGACAGCAATCCGCGCGCGTGCAGCATTTCCAGCAGCCCTTCCCAATGCCCCATCGCGCCCACAAAGAGCGCGCCCAGCAGCCCCGCCGAGCGAATCGCGCCGCTGGCGACGGTCATTTCGGGGTGGCGGCGGCGTTCATACAGCGCAATCAGGTTGGCGGTAATGCCGAATGCCCCGCCGAGCGTCAGCGCGAACAGAGTGGGGATGAACAGATTGAAGGCGGTGGTCGGCGCGATACCGCTCAACCGCGCCGGTATTGCCATCAGCACATAACCGAAATAGTAGTAACTGATGCCGTATCCTGCCAGCCACGGGTCGCGCGGGGGGAAAGCGGGACTGAGCAGGGTAGAATTGACGAATGCTGTTTCCATCCATTTTTCGCCGCCCGCCGTTTCGATGGCGGGATTGTAACTTTTGAACACCGCCCAGCCGAACAGCGCTAGCGCGAACAGCGTTTCCACCGTCAGCACATATCGCAGGTGCGATTGCAGCCAGCCGCGCAGTGAGTCGCTGCGGTGCTGCGACTGCCACCACAGCCCCAGCCCGCCGACAATCGCCATCGCCAGCACTGTGCCGCCGAGATTGTTTTTCAGCAAGCCGAATGAGCCGCCGAACCACAGCACGAATCCGGTCAGCAGCAATCCCAGCGGGCGCGCGAAAGCATACCCCCGGTCGGGCAGGTTTTTCAGCAGCCGAAACGCCACCGCCAACCCGATGAGGTTAAACGCCAGCAGAATTATCCAAAATATGAATGTGTCCCACAGAATGGTTTCAAGTCCCAAGTTTCAAGTCCAAAGTCTCACGAATGGGCGAATGAGCGAATGGGCAAATTTCTATCTCTATCTCTATCCCTTTCACTCATCACGTTTCACGTTTTCACGCAATATGAATCACCAATCTCCAATTAACTAACCCGCTTTTTCTCATGAATGTGGAACGGCACATCAATGACCACCACGTTTTCTATTGCGCGCAGACGCAGGCGCAGCAGGTTGGCGGTTTGGTTGTGCAGCAACTGCCCGAAAAACGAATCGGGTACAAATTCCGGGATGACGACCGTCACCAGCAAGCCCGGATATTCTTTTTCGGTAATTTCGGTAATGAAATCGACCAACGGGTTGAGCAGGTCGCGGTATTCATAATCGATGATGGTCAAATCAATTCCTGCGGTAATATCGGGGAAGCGATTCCAGCGGCGCATCAGCCGTTCGTGATGTTCGGGGCTGGTAGAAATGGCGATGGCACGCACATTATCGGAAAATCGCCGGGCGTATTTCATGGCGCGCAGTGTGCCGCGGTGGATGTCACCCATCGGAATGATGATGACATCGGCGAAAGATTGCAGTTCGGCGGGGTTGAGATTGCGGGTGCTCAATTCTTGCGCCACCACATCATAATGATGGCGAATCGCACGGAACATCATCACCAGCAGCGGGATGGCGGTAACGACAATCCATGCCCCTTCGGTGAATTTGGTGACCACCAGCGCCACCAGCACGACCCCCGTCACTACCGAACCGAACATCGGCAGAAACCGTTTGTATTTCGCCGAGGCTTCATAATGGATGGTTGTGACCAGCGTTTCGGCGGTTTCACCCGGTTTGAGTTGCATAATTTTGTGGAACAGTCGCACCATACCTTGTTGCGACAGGGTGAAACCGAGCATCACGCCGAGCGCATACAGCGGCAGCATCCGAATTTCGTTGGCGTGAAAAACGATGATGATGATGGATGCCAGTGTTGCCAGCGTGATGATACCGGCATTATAAACCAGCCGGTCGCCGCGATTCTGCATCCAGCGGGGCATAAACCCGTCGTGCGCCAAAAAGGAACTGACGCGCGGGAAATCCTGAAAACCGGTGTTCGCCGCCAAAATCAGAATCATCATGGTGAAAAACTGCACCCAGCCGTAAATGATGGTTCCACCGGGTAAGCCGTTGGTGACGGAACGGGTCATTTGCGACAGGATGCTTTCCGCTTCGTATGGCATCAGATGCAGGTGGGTCGCCAGAAATGTAATGCCGACAAACAGGGTCATGGCGATGGTTCCCATAGCAATCATCGTTTCCGCCGCGTTTTTCGCCTCCGGCGGTTTGAATGCCTGCACGCCGTCGCTGATGGCTTCGATACCGGTGAGCGCGGTACAGCCCGCCGCAAACGCGCGGGTGAGCAGCCAGATGTACAAAAA
>JALVZI010000460.1 GCA_027022125.1 Anaerolineae bacterium
TGCCCGCACCGAGCAAATCAATCTGGATGGAAAACTGGTGCTGCCCGGTTTCATCGATGCCCATTTCCACTTTTTCGATTGGTCGCTGGGGCGGCTGGATGTGGAACTGGCGGGTGTGCTGTCGCTGGCAGAATTGCAACGGCGCGTCGCCGCGCGCGCCGAAAAAACGCCCGCCGGACAATGGATAAAAGGGAGCGGCTGGAATGAAAGCGAATGGCAGCCGCCGAAAATGCCCACCCGCGCTGATTTGGATGCCGTCAGCCCGAATCATCCCGTGTTGCTGTGGCGCGCCGACCATCACGCGGCGGTGGCAAACAGCCGCGCGCTGGCAATTGCCGGTATCACCGCCGATTTTCCCGACCCGCCCGACGGGGTGATTGAACGCGATATTCACGGCGAACCGACCGGCGTGCTGAAAGAACTGGCAATCGATTTGGTCAGCGCGCACATCCCCCCCGCCGATGACGATACCGCACTCGATGCGCTGCGCGGCGGCATCGCCGAACTGCACCGGCTGGGTATCACCGGGCTGCACGACCAGCGTATGATGAGCGGCAGTCGCGGCGCGCAGGCGTGGCGATTATATCAGACCATCGAAAGGGAAGGGGGGCTGAACCTTCGTATAACCAGTAATATCCATTATTCCCGCTTGCCGGAAGCGGTGGCGCTGGGGCTGAAATCCGGTTTCGGGTCAGACCGCCTGCGGTTCGGATTTGTAAAAATGTTCAGCGATGGCTCGATGGGGGCGCACACGGCGTGGATGCTGGCGCGATATGAAGATAGCAAAGATGGTTTCGGGATGGCGGCGATGCCGATGGAAAAAATCGCGGCGGTGGCACGGCAGGCGAGCGCGCACGGCTGGGCGGTGTCGGTGCACGCCATCGGCGACCGCGCCAATCGGGAAGTGCTCGATATTCTGGAAGAAACCATCGCCACTGCACCTGCACCATCGCCCGTCCCACACCGAATCGAACACGCCCAGTTGCTCCATCCCGATGATTTGCTGCGGTTTGCCCGATTGAATATCACCGCTTCGATGCAGCCGGTGCATTTGCTGGATGATATGGTGAAAATGGAACGGGTGTGGGGACCCCGCGCCCGGTGCGCGTTTGCCTTCAAATGTCTGCTCGAATCGGGGGCGCGGCTGGCATTCGGCTCGGATGCGCCCGTCGCCAACCCGAACCCGTGGCTCGGCATTCACGCGGCGGTCAATCGCAGCAAGCCGGGCGCACCGGACGGCGGTTATTATCCCGAAGAGCGTATCTCGGTGGCGCAGGCGGTTCACGCATACACGCAGGCAAATGCGGATGCGGTGGGACTGTCGGCGGTGCAGGGGAGTATTTCGCCGGGCAAATGGGCGGATTTGGTGGTGGCATCGCAAAATATTTTCGCCGTTGACCCGCTGGCAATCGCAGATACAACGGCGGTAATGACCATTTTCGATGGGGAAATTGTTCACACGGTGTGAAGTGGGGGAACACCGAGGAGCACAGAGGTTTTTACGGTAACTGTTCAGGATGGGTGTTCGCCGTGGATTCCCGCTTTCGCACCCGCAGGGCACAGGCGGGAATGGCATCATAAAAATTACCGATGGTTTTTGTAATTTGGGCACACTTCTCAAAAGTTTCATTTAGTTCAAAATAAAAATTATGATTTATCGGCAACAAATGCCTTTTGCAGATTTTTTCCATCCCCTTCTCCAATTTTGGGGTGGGGGTAAATTTGCGATAACACAATATCGAATACTTGTCAAATCTCACTTGTGTTACGCTGAAGTGGGTTGTTGAGCGAGTTGCGCACGAAGGGTTTGCAGTTTTCAACGAGCAACCTGCACGGTGTAAACATACAGTTATGATTTCAGTGAATAGTGGTTTTTATGTGTTTGTACTTTTGATAATCCAACTTTCACAAGCGATGACAATGCCACCACGAAATGATTTTGTTGAAATGCGATGAGAGTTTCAATTCACGCTCGCCGTACGGGGAGCGACATGCCGCGCCGGACAATTCAGGCGGCATATCCTTGTTTCAATCCACGCTCCCCGTGCTGGGAGCGACTTCCCACGCCGACCATATTCGCTTCGCCGACGGGTTTCAATCCACGCTCCCCGTGCGGGGAGCGACCGGGATGGACAATCCCGCCAAAGTACTGTCATCAGTTTCAATCCACGCTCCCCGTGCTGGGAGCGACTTCCCACGCCGACCATATTCGCTTCGCCGACGGGTTTCAATCCACGCTCCCCG
>JALVZI010000461.1 GCA_027022125.1 Anaerolineae bacterium
TGCTCATCGGCTTTTGTATGGTGCTGTCGCGCGCCGCACTGAACACGGTGGGATTGCTCGATGAAAGCCTCTTTTTGGGCAATGACGACCTCGACATTTCGTGGCGATTGCGCAACGCGGGCTACACATTGCTGGTTGCCACCGATACCTTTGTGCATCACGAGGGGCAGGTCAGTTTTAAAACCGAAGCCAAATCGAAAACCGATGCGCTGGTTCAGCAGAGCACCGACCGGCTGTACGAAAAACTGGTTGCCCATTACGGCGCAGGGAATGTCCCCCCGCCGATGGAACTGTGGGGCATCGGTTGGTTCCAGCCGACAAACGCCCGCTTCCGCGCGGCGGCTCCCGCGCTCGAAACGCCCGACGGACTCACCTCCATCATCATTTTGGCGCACAACCAGTTGGATTTGACCCAAACCTGCCTGACCGCCATCGCGCGGCACACCCCCGAACCGCACGAAATCATCATTGTGGATAACGGCTCCACCGATGATACCCCCGCGTTTCTGAGCCGGTACCGCGCCAAACACGCCAATGTGCGCGTCATTCGCAACGAGGAGAATATCGGGTTTGCCGCTGGAAACAATCAGGCGCTGGCGCTGGCTCGCGGCGAATTCATCCTTTTTTTGAACAACGATACGGTTGTTTCGCCCGGCTGGTTGGGCAGAATGCTGCACGTGCTGCACGAGCATCCGCAGGCGGGGCTGGTCGGTCCCATGTCGAATCGGGTTTCGGGACCGCAGTTGTTCGCCGATATACCCTACCAGAATATGGACGAGTTTGAAGCCTTCGCCGCCGATTGGGCGACCCAAAATCGCGGGCGGAGCACATCATTCCCGCGACTGGTCGGCTTTTGCCTGCTGGCGCGCCGCGCGGTGATTGACCGCATCGGCGGGTGGGATGAACGGTATGACATCGGCAATTTTGAAGATGACGATTTTTGCCTGCGGGCTGCCATCGCCGGATTTGATGCCCGCATTGCGCAGGATGTGTTCATCCATCATGTGGGGGGACAAACATTTAAAGAGTTGCAGATAGATTATCAGGAAAAAATTGAAGAAAACTGGCGGGTGTTCACCGAAAAATGGCGCATTCCCGATTCCATCCGGCGCGGCGAAAATTATGTGTCGCACGTGCTGGCACAGCAATTCGACCCGACAGAAATTTTCATCGCCGTGCCGAACCCCGCCGATGTGCTGCCGCTGGAAATTTCTGCCAAACCGACCGCCACCGTGCTGCTGCTGAACGGCGCGGAAGCCGATTCGCCGCAAATGCTGGCGGAGGCTGCGGCATCGCTGGCGGAATTACCCGCGCAATTGCGGGTTATCGTTCCCGATGGCTGGGATGTGGATTTGCCCGCCGGTGCGGTGAACGCGGGTGCGAGTGTCGCCGCTGCGCTGGCGGAAGCGATGACATTCGCCAAATATATTGCGCTGGTATCCGCCGATGTTCAATTTGATGCCGAACGGCTGGCGCAGTTGACCGCCATCGCCGAAAATAATCCCACCATTGCCGCCGTCGCCCCCGTGTCGCCCGTTGCACCCGAATCGCACCGCGCCGAAACGGTGGCGGATGACCCCGCCGCGTGGACGGAAGTTTCGGTGTTGGGCGGGTTCTGCGTGCTGTTCAAAACGCATCCGGTGCGAGTGGTGGGCGGCATTTCCGCCGAAAAACCGGCGGCGGATGCGCTGCTCGATGTGTACAGCCGTTTGCGGGGATTCGGTTTCCGGCTCGCCCGCGCCGATGGCGTGTCGGTTCGGCACGAAAGTTTGTCGGATGCGGAAGGGGCAAATTTTGCCGAAATGCTCATCCACCGCGAAAAAATGGGCGAATTGCTGGCGGCGGGTCAGCGTGCGCTGGCGCAGAACGATTTGGAAACGGCGGCGGCAGAATTCGCCAAAACCGCTGAAGCACACCCCGATGTGCCGGAAGCACAATCGGCGCTGGGGGCAACGCTGCTGGCGCTGGGTCGCCCCGCCGATGCCATTCCGCCGCTGAAAAAAGCAGTGGCGCTATTGCCGGGCGATGTGGCGGCATACACCCAACTCGGATTGGCGTATTTTCAGGCGGGCAAACCGCGCAAAGCCCGCAGCATGTTCAAACGGGTGCTGGAATTTGACCCTCGAAATTTGCAGGCGCATTTATTTTTGATTGACCTGTATCGCGCCGAAAAACGTTTTTCCGATGCCATTCGGCACGCCAAAATTGTGCTGGAAATTGACGCGGAAAATACCGATG
>JALVZI010000462.1 GCA_027022125.1 Anaerolineae bacterium
GTCACAAGGGCTGCCCCTCGGATTTTTCGAGAAAATTAGGCTTGTTGCCGATAATGTTTGTTGGTTTTGCACTGAGTAGCCCGCAGGTGTATCGAAGGGTGAAATCGGCAAAAAAAGTAGGGGCGGCTCGCGAGCCGCCCCTACACTTTAAGAAGATACGGTTGGGCTACAGAAAATCTTGCAGCGATTGCCAGCGCGGAGATTGGCGCAATTTGTTCAGCGCGTCCACTTCCAATTGACGGATGCGCTCGCGGTTGAGACCGAATTTTTCTCCAACTTCCTGTCGGGAGTGCGGTTCGCTGCCAAGCAACCCATAGCGCAGCATCAAAATTCTCGCCTGACGGATGTTCAAACTGCACAGCGCATCTTGCAGAATGTCTTTCAGTTCCTGCCGCTGCATATTTCGCACGGCATCCGATATTTTTTTATCCGGCAGAACTTCTGCCAGCGACATATCGCCATCTGCGGTCAGCGGGGCATCGAGTGACAGTGGGGCTTGTGCGGCTTGAATGGCGTGTTTCATTTTGGTGACCGAAACGCCCACCAATTGTGCCAGTTCGGGTAGTGTGGGGTCTCGCTGATATTTCTGCTCAAAGGCAATGCGGGCTTGCTCGGCTTTTTGCAGCAAAAGAGTCAGATGCGATGGAATGCGCACCGACCGGCTTTGGTTGGTCAACGCGCGCACAATGTGCTGCCGAATCCACCAGGTGGCATAGGTTGCAAATCGGGTGTTACGCTGCAGTTCAAACTTGTCGATGGCGTGCATCAGTCCCAAATTGCCATCTTGCACCAAATCTACCAGCGGGATGCCCATACCGCGATATTTTTGCGCCACGCTGATGACCAGCCGGGTGTTGGCTTTTATCAATCGGGTGCGGGCTTGCTTGCCTTCTTTGACCCGCTGGCGCAGCAGCGCCACGGTTTGAGGCTGGAGCACATCCGGTTGAGACAGTTTTTTCTCGGCTTGTGTGCCTCGTTTGATGGTGTGAATCAGGGTACGTTCTTCAGTGGCAGAGAGCAGTGGGGTTTGGGTTGCCTCTGCGATGTACAAACTCATAATGTCGGTTACGGGGATGTTGTCGAGATTTTTTGTGTTCACTGATACCACCCTACAAAAAGTTTTCGTGACAATCAGTATAACATAAAAAACCCCCGAAAAAATTACAGTTTTATTGCAGTTTTATTGCAAACGTTGCAATCGGGGTAGAGATATTGAGGGTAAATTTGAGAGGAATTGCGGGGTGGCGCCGCATTTAATCGTGGTCATCATTTTTAGCCACAAATGAAATCCGGCGGATGCGTGCCAACTCATCTGCGGTGAGGGGCGGGCAATCTGCCGCAGCGAAATTTTCCACGGCTTGCTGGTGGGTTTTGCAACCGGGAACCACCACCGATACCGCCGGATGGCTCATCGCAAATTGGATGGCGGCTTGCGCCGCCGTGCGATTCGGTTGCACCAGAAACTCGAATTGGCGGGCAGCGGCAATCCGCGCCGGAAAATCGTCCATCTCCCGCCGAATATCACCCGGCGGGAAAACCTCATCGCCGTGATATTTACCGGTGAGTGCGCCGTTTGCCAGCGGCTCTTTCACAATCACGCCGATATTCGCCTGCTGTGCCGCATCGAGCACCGCCAGCCGCGCCGATTCTCGCGCCAGCAGGTTGAACGTAATTTCCAGCACGGCGATTCGCCCGCTGTCAATTGCCGCCTGTGCCGCATCGAGCGAATCCGCCGCCACACCGCCAAAACGGATGATGCCGTCGGCTTGCAGTGCGTCCAGCGCATCGAACACCGCGCCGTCGCGCAGCACGTCGGCGGGCGGTTCATCCAGCAGGTAAATATCGAGCACAGCCTCTTTCAGCCGCCGCCGCGATTCATTGGCGGCGTGCCGCAGGTATGCGGCGGAAAAATCTTTGCGGGGCGCGGACGGGTCATCGTAAAAATTGGTGCCCCCTTTGGTGGCGATGATGATGTCGGCGCGGCAGTTGGTTATCGCCCCGACCAGTGTTTCGCTCAAACCGTTGCCGAAACAGTCGGCGGTATCGATGAATGTGCCGCCCGCGCCGAATGCGCGGCTAATTGCCACTTTCGACCAGCGGTCGTTGGTTTCGCCATAACTTGTGCCATCAATCGGGCGGCTGCCAAAACCGATGGCGGAAACGGTCAATCCGGTTTTTCCGAGTGGGTTGTATTTCATGGTTTCGGGTTTCTGGTTCAAAGTTCAGGGTTTCAGGT
>JALVZI010000463.1 GCA_027022125.1 Anaerolineae bacterium
GGTTAGGGGGAGGGGGCAAACCCGCCATAGCACAATATCGAACACCTGTCAAATCTCAAACTGCGTAAGGTGATTCAATAACTTCGAAAGCGAAAAGGAAAAATGATTGTTGAAACCCTAACGGTCGGCGCGGTGCAAGCCAATTGCTATCTCATCGGCTGCGAAAAAACGGGCGCGGGCATCATCATTGACCCCGGCGATGAAGCGGCACGCATTTTGCAAGCGGTGCAATCGCGCAAATTGAAAATCGGTCACATTTTACTGACGCACGCCCATTTCGACCATTTTATGGCGGCAAAAGCGGTTGTCGAAGCCACCGGCGCACCGCTGGCACTGCACCCCGACGACCTGCCGCTGTTGCAAACCGGTGGCGGCGCGACGGCGTTCGGGCTGCCGATACCGCCCATCCCCGCCCCGGAAATCCGGCTCGCCGAAGGGGATGTCATTCCCTGTGGCACGCTGAATTTCCGTGTGCTGCACACTCCCGGACACGCGCCGGGGCACGTCTGTTTTTTTGAACCGGAACAGGGCGCGATTTTTGTCGGCGATGTGTTGTTTGCGGGCAGCATCGGGCGCACCGATTTACCCGGCGGCAGTTACGAAACGCTGATGGACAGCATCGCCCACAAATTGATGACCCTGCCCGATGACACAGTGGTTTATCCCGGACACGGTCCCGCCACCACCATCGGCGCGGAACGGGTGGGCAATCCGTTTTTGTAAGTTTGTCATTCGTCATTTGTCATTTGTTATTTGCAGAGATGGTAACTGTTCGGCGTGCTGTGTTCGTCTCGAATAATCGTAGGGGCAGCCCTTGTGGCTGCCCTGCTTCGGGCGACCACAAGGGTCGCCCCTACAAGTCTGAACGTGAAATCACGCAATACGAAATACGTTAAATGCAGAAAAAAATTCCCCTGACCTCCGAACAACTGGAAAACCTGACCCGCACCTACCCTACCCCGTTTTATCTGTACGATGAAGCGGGTATTCGGCGCAGCGCGCGCGAACTGCTGGCGGCATTCGAGTGGAACGCCGGTTTCCGTGAATTTTTCGCGGTAAAAGCGCTGCCGAATGTGAGCATACTCCAATTGTTACGCGAAGGTGGATTGGGTGCGGATTGCTCATCGCTGCCGGAACTGCTACTGGCAGAAAAAGCGGGCATCACCAGCGAGCGGATAATGTTCACTTCCAACGATACCCCCGCCGAGGAATTTCAAGCCGCGCGGCGGCTGGGAGCCATCATCAATTTAGATGACATCGGGCATCTGCCCTTTCTGGAAAAACACACCGGATTGCCGCCGGTCATCTCATTTCGGTACAATCCCGGTGCGCTGAAAAGCGGAAACGCCATCATCGGCAACCCCGTCGAGTCGAAATTCGGCGTGACACGCGAGCAACTTTTTGAGGGCTACCGCGCGGCAAAAGCGAAGGGCATTCGCCGTTTCGGTATTCACACAATGGTGGCATCGAATGAACTGCACGCCGATTATTTTGCAGAAACCGCGCGGCTGCTGTTTGAAACCGTGCGCGATTTGTCCCGCGCGCTGGATATTCGGTTCGAGTTTGCAAATCTCGGCGGCGGTATCGGCATTCCGTACCGCCCGCAGGAAAAAGCGGTGGATTTGGCAGCGGTCAGCGCGGGGATTCGGCGGGCGTATGATGAAATTATCGCCGCCAACGGGCTGCATCCGCTGAAAATTTTTATGGAAAACGGGCGGCTCATCACCGGACCGCACGGCTATCTGGTGGCGCGGGTACGGCACATCAAACGCACCTATAAAACGTTTGTCGGGCTGGATGCCACGATGGCAAATTTAATGCGTCCGGGGCTGTATGGCGCGTACCACCATATCACCGTGCCGGGAAAAGAGAATACCACCGAGCGCGAAACGGTGGATGTGGTCGGTTCGCTGTGTGAAAATAACGATAAATTCGCTATTGACCGCGATTTGCCCCGATTGTCCCCCGGCGATTTGGTGGTCATCCACGATGCGGGGGCACACGGGCACGCGATGGGGTTCAACTATAATGGCAAACTGCGCTCGGCGGAATTGCTGCTCCGTCCCGATGGCAGCGTGAAACTCATTCGCCGCGCCGAGACGATTGAGGACTATTTCGCCACGCTGGTGGTGGATGGAGATTAGGGCGTGTTGACGTTTTGTTTTCAGCGGGAAAAACGCCCTTCGATACGCCCTACAGGCTACTCAGGATGAAAAATCGGCAAACGTCAACAGAACCTAGTTATTGGAGATTGGAGATTGGCTGACAAACGACTGACCACCCTCATTCTCGGTGGGGCGCGCAGTGGCAAAAGCACCCACGCCGAAAAACTGGCGGCAGCGTGCGGCGAGCGCGTGCTGTATATCGCCACGGCAGAAGCCGGCGATGCCGAGATGGCACAGCGCATCGCCGCCCACCGCGCCGCGCGTCCCGCCGGATGGCACACCGTCGAAGCGCCGAGGGGGGTTGCGGCGGCGGTGGCACGTGCGCTGGCGGAGTTGCCATCGCTGCCGGATGCGCTGCTGCTGGACTGCGTGACGCTGCTGGCGAGCAACATTCTGCTGGCAACCGAATCCGCTCCGCCCGCCGAAAGCGAATCGGCATTGCTGACAGAGTTGGATGCCCTGCTGGCGCTTCGGCGCGAAAAACTGTCGCACACGCCGCTGATTCTCGTTTCAAATGAGGTCGGGCTGGGCATCGTGCCCGCGTATCCGCTGGGACGCCGCTATCAGGATTTGCTCGGTCGCGCCAACCAACATTTGGCGCGCGTCGCCGACCGAGTGCTTTTTATGGTTGCCGGGCTGCCGATGGTAATCAAGTAGCAGGGAGTATGGAGCAGGGAGCAGGGGTTTCCCTTGCTCCATACTCCATACTGCATACCCCGTGCTATCCCGCAATGCTATATTCATACTGCCCCGTGACGGGGTCGTTTTCTGCATATCGGTTCAGCCGGAAAAGGTGCGGGCTGAATTCCGGGTCGCTGACGCCGGTCAGCATATCGGCAATCATCAGCCCGCCCGCGGGACCGAGTTTGAACCCGTGCCCGCTGAATCCCGCACTGATGAAAAATCCGCTGTCGGGAATCAGTTCATCCACCAGCGGATGCCAGTCGGGGGTGACGGCGTACAGTGCCGCGTACCCGCCCGCGCTGTGACTGTGTTCAATCACCGGATAGCGCACCACCACCTGCTCGCCGATTTCCAGCACAAAATCGGGGTCGAGTTGCTCGTTGAAATTGTCGGGGTCAACCACCGCATTCGCCTCTTCCGGGTCAATCAATCCCGCCAGCGTCAGGTCGCCCGTTTCAGAGCGAAAATAGGTGGCGTTCACAAAATCGACCACCACCGGATGGGGGTCGGCGTGTTCCGGCGGACGGCGGAAAAATGTGACCTGCACCCGGCACGAATTGATGGGCACATCAATCCCCGCCATTTTTGCCACCCGTGCGCCCCACGGTCCCGCCGCATTGAGCACAATGGGCGCATCGAAAGTGTCGCTGCGGGTGGAAATACCGACCACCCGGTCGCCGGCAAAACGCACACCGGTCACTTCCGTATCCAAAAAGAAAGTTGCGCCGTGCCGTTTGGCAGCATTGGCAAACGATGTCACCGTCAAATTGGGGTCGGCATACCCGCCATCGGGCTCATAAGCCGCTTCGACCAAATCGTGCTGCGACAAATCGGGCATTAGGCGGCGCAGGTCGTCGGCGGAAATCAAATCGGTGCGGATGCCGACGCTTTTTTGCATTGCCACATTTGCTTCCAGCCCGGCTTTATCTTTGGCAGATGCCAGCGCGATAAATCCCGTTTTGGTGAATCCGCTTTCCCCACCGACCGCATCATCGAAATTTTCGAACACCCGCAGACTGTGCAGCGCCATCCGCGCGGTCAATTCGTTGGAATAATGTTGGCGAATAATGGCGGACGAGCGTCCGGTAGAGCCGTTGCCATAATAGCCTTTCTCGAATACGGCGACTTTTACACCCCGTTTTGCCAGTTGAAACGCGGTACTGCATCCCATAATCCCCGCGCCGATGATGATTGCATCAAATGTTTGAGCCATTTCCTCCTCCCTTCAAATGAATAGCGAATAGTGAATTAGAGATTGGTTATTAGTGATTGGTGATGCGTGAAACGTGATGCGTGATGACTTTAGACTTTGGACTTGAAACTTGAGACTGATTGCAACCTTGCTACCCTGCAACTTTGAACCAGAAACCAGAAACTCGAAACCAGAAACCGGAAACCTTGAACACCGTAAAAAATGCGGTATGCCGTGCCATCCCGTCGGAAGCCGCGCATACCGCATTGTCTTCTGTCCATAAAAAGACGCTAATGTCCCAAATAGGCTTCTTTAACCATTTCGTTTTCTTTCAACGCTTTGGCATCATCGGTGAGCACAATTTCGCCGGTTTGGATAACATATCCCCGGTGCGCCACACCGAGCGCCATCAGCGCGTTTTGCTCAACCAGCAGCACGGTTGTACCTTCGTTATTGATATTAACGATGGTTTCAAAAATACCGTCCACCAAAATGGGCGCCAGTCCCATCGAAGGCTCATCCAGCAGCAACAATTTCGGGCGAGCCATCATCGCGCGTGCCATCGCCAGCATTTGCTGTTCGCCGCCGCTGAGCGTGCCCGCAACCTGTTTTTGGCGTTCTTTCAAACGGGGAAAGAGTTGAAATGCGCGTTCAATATCATCCTGAATGCCTTTTTTATCGTTGCGCACAAATGCGCCCATTTCCAAATTTTCCAGCACGGTCAGACGGGCGAACACACCGCGTCCTTCCGGCACTTGGGCGATGCCCAAATTGACGATTTTATGCGCCGGAATTTCCGCCAAATCCTGCCCTTTGAACAAAACCCGCCCATAACGGGGACGCAAAATACCGCTGATGGTGCGCAGGGTGGTGCTTTTGCCCGCGCCGTTCGCGCCGATGAGCGTGACAATCTCGCCCTCTTCCACGGTCATTGAAATGCCTTTCAGGGCGTGAATACTTCCATAGTAACTGTGTACGTTTTCAAGTTCAAGCAATGCCATTGACTTTCTCCTCGATTATGCCGGTTCCACTTGCCCGGCAGCGCCCGTGCCCAAGTATGCTTCAATCACTCTGGGGTTGCTGCGAATCTCTTTCGGCGAGCCTTCGGCGATTTTCGAGCCGTAATCCAGCACGCTGATTTTGTCGGAAATGCCCATCACCACCCGCATATCGTGCTCAATCAGCAAAATGGTAATGCCCAATTCGTCACGGATGTGGCGGATGAAATCGGTCATTTCGGCGGTTTCGTTGGGGTTCATTCCGGCGGTCGGTTCGTCGAGCAGCAGCAGTTTCGGCTGGCTTGCCAGCGCACGGGCAATTTCCAACCGCCGCTGTGCGCCATAGGGCAGGTTTTTCGCCAAATAGTCGCCAAAACCGCGCAAGCCGACAAAACGCAGAATGCGGCGTGCTTCTTTGGTAGCTTCTTCCTCTTCACGGCGAGTGCCGGGCGTATTGAAAATCGCGCCAATCCACGTTGATTTCAGGCGGGGTTCTTCACCCACCAAAATATTTTCGATAGCGGTCATATTGGCAAACAAGCGGATATTCTGATATGTCCGCGAGATGCCGCGCCGAGTAATCTGGTCGGTGGGGATGCCTTTGATGGGGCGTCCCTGAAACAGAATTTCGCCTTCTTCCGGGGTGTAAAAACCGGTGATGCAGTTGAAAAAGGTTGTTTTGCCCGCGCCATTCGGTCCGATAACGCTGTAAATGGACTTTTCGGGTATTTCCACCGACACATCATTCACCGCAACCAGCCCGCCGAAGCGTTTGGTAACATTTTTTGCAACTAAAATAGGTGCCATTTTTGCCTCCTATGCCGTTTCCGCCGCCGGTGACGGGTCGGGTTCGATTTCGATTTCCTCGTCATCACCGTGCAACTCTCGTTTTTGCGTTGCGGCGGGCCAGAAGCCTTCGGGTTTGACCAGCATCATCGTTACCAGCAATGCGCCGAAAATGAGCATTCGGAATTCCGAAAACTCGCGGAGAAGTTCCGGCAAGCCGACCAGCGCGAATGCGCCGACCACCACCCCCGGTAAACTTCCCACGCCGCCGACGATAATCAGCGACAGCACGTTGATGGAAATGAGCAGGTTGAAACTGTGCGGGTAAATGGAGGTCAGTTTGGCGGCGAAAATTGCGCCCGCCAACCCGGAGAATGCCGCGCCGGTGGCAAATGCCAGCAGTTTGGTTTTCACCAGATTGATGCCCATTGCTTCGGCGACATCCTCATCCTCCCGCAGCGCCATCCAACTGCGCCCGGCGCGCGAATCCCGCAATCGCCACGATACAAATG
Organism: Anaerolineae bacterium; assembly: GCA_027022125.1. GTDB lineage: Bacteria > Chloroflexota > Anaerolineae > 4572-78 > 4572-78 > JANTHQ01. Next base: position 6,338 of record JALVZI010000463.1, read on the forward strand.
CCGCCAGCGCCGCGGCGACCACCACCAGATAATATAATTGCTGAGAGTTTTTCAGTTCGATTGCGCCGCCAAACCACGGGATGAACGGTTTGGCAATGCCCAAAATTCCCTGTGCGCCGCCGATACTGGGCTGCAAAAAGTTAGACAGCGCCAGCACGCGGATAATTTCGCCGAAACCGAGGGTGACAATTGCCAGATAGTCGCCGCGCATTCGCAGCACCGGCACACCGAGCATAATGCCCCACAGCACCGCCATCCCCACCGCGAAGGGCAACGCTTCCCAGAAATTCCAGCCAAACCCGACAAGTTTTGTGGTTTGCGATAATTGGGTGGAGGTCAGCACCCCCATCGTGTATGCGCCGATGGCAAAAAACGCCACATACCCCAAGTCGAGCAATCCGGCAAAACCAACCACGATATTCAACCCGAAGCCCATCAGGGTGAAAATGGCGACTGTCACCATAATTTCGGACAGGTAGCCGCCCAAAATTTGCGGCAGGAAAATGGCGATGGCGAACAGAATTATCAGCGTGCCGATGCGGATACCGCGCCGAGATGTCTGCGGCAATGCCTCGAAACGTTCTTTAATTGCCGAACCGCGCCAATCTCGCAAAAACGCTATCCCTGCGGCAATGACGAAAGTGTACACCGCACCGGGAACCGACAACCCCTTGCGGGCAAAGAATATTTTCAGCAGCGATTTTGCCGCTTTTTTGCCGCCTGCCAGCGCGAAAATGTTGGTAATCACGTCATCAAACAATTCCGAAAGGGTGCCAACCATGATGACGGTTATCAGCCCTGCCAGCAAAACTTTTCGCCAGCGGGTGGGCAGCATAAATGTAATGGAACCCAATACCGCGCTGGCAACCCCCGTGAGCACCATTCGCCCCAGCGTCGCCAGTGCGGGTCCCCATTCGCCGGAAGTGTTCACCGCCATAATGGCTTCCTGATTATTGAAGGTGAGCGCTTTAATCAAATCTGGCGACGCATTGACAAACATCGCCCGCATATTGAGCGGTTGCACCAACAGCACCAAAATGCTCAACATTACCGTGCTGACCACACCGACCATTACCCCGTCACCGAACGCATACCCCCAATTG
>JALVZI010000464.1 GCA_027022125.1 Anaerolineae bacterium
CATGGCTGGCACAGTTTGTCGGCACACAAAACGCACTGATGGCGGGGCTATACCCGTTCATCATCGGCGACATCATCAAAATTGTGCTTGCCGCCCTGCTGTTGCCCGCCGGATGGAAATTGCTGTCGCAAAAACAACTATGAGTCTCGCAAAATCCATTCCATACAACCTTAAACGTTACCCGCCCGCAGAAATGCGCCGCCGCGCCGAAGAATTTTTCGCGGAGATGAAACGACGGCGCACCGTGCGAGATTTTTCCGACCGCCCCGTGCCCCGCGAAGTGGTGGAAACCTGCCTGCGCACCGCCGGAACCGCTCCCAACGGCGCAAATATGCAGCCGTGGTATTTTGTGGTTATCAGCGACCCCGCCATCAAACGTGAAATCCGGCTGGCGGCAGAAGCGGAAGAGCGCGAATTTTACGAGCGGCGTGCACCGGAAGACTGGTTGGAAGCGCTGGAACCGTTCGGCACGAATCCGCACAAACCGTTTTTGGAAAAAGCGCCGTATCTCATCGCCATTTTCGGGCAAAATTACCATTTCGATGAAAACGGGCAGAAGGTGAAACACTATTATGTCACCGAATCGGTGGGGATTGCCACCGGAATGCTCATCGCCGCTCTGCATCACGCCGGGCTGGCAACGCTCACCCACACCCCCAGCCCGATGAAATTCCTCAATCGAATTTTAGACCGCCCCCCGTCGGAACACCCGCACCTGCTGCTGGTGGTCGGCTACCCCGCCGAAGATGCCACCGTCCCCGTCATCAGCAAAAAATCGCTGGACGAGATTGCTACTTTCATCTGAATTCGGAGTCATTCCCGCTTTCGCGGGAATCCAAAAGTTTTCTCTTGTGGATTCCGGATAATTTCCTGCGGAAATTTCCGGAATGACAAAAACCGATGACAACTCGTAGGGGCGGCTCGCGAGTCGCCCCTACTCCCTACTCCCTGCTCCATACTCCACCATTCGTCCATCTTCGCCATTTGTGATATAATATCCCCAAAACATTTGTGCTACCCATTATGACGAAACGAAAACCCACGCGAAAAAAGAAACCAACCAATAACGCCCCGGTCACCATGCGTCCGGAGGTCGTCGGGCTGATATTGATGGCGCTTGCCCTGCTGACGGTGCTGAGTCTGCTGTCCGGCAATCGGGGGGCGTTTACCACCGTTTGGCTCAACGTGCTGGAAACGCTTTTCGGCTGGGGGCTGTATATCGTCTGGCTCATTCTGGCGGTGCTCGGTTTTTGGTTCATCAAACGGTACGGCGCGGAAGACGCCGATGAAAAATGGGAAAAACCGGTCGGCGCGGTGCTCATCCTGCTGTCACTCATCACCGTTTTCGATTTCATTTCGCCCGGAAACGACCCGCTGGTCACCGATAATGTCGGCGGGGGCGGCATTGTCGGCTGGTTGCTGCATCAATTGCTGGCATCCGCGCTGGATGATTTGGGCACGCTGGTCGTCCTTTTTTTCGTGCTGATTTTCAGCGCGGTGCTGGTCAGCGGGCTTTCGCTGCGAGAGTTGGGCACACTCATCAAAAATGGCTACTATCGTTTTCAGGATTGGCGGCATTTCCGCAAACTGCCCATCAACCCGCCCGATGATATACTGCCGCCGGTTGAACCGCCGAAACAATCGTTTTTGGACAGATTCAAATCGCACCGCGCCACCGGCGATACCGAACCGCTGACCATCAACGGCGAAACAACCCAACCCCGCCGCGCGCGCCAAAACCACATCGCCCCGCCCGCCGAACACACGTCACTGCCCTCGCCCACCGAACCGGTGACAGCCATTGCCACCGCCGCCGACGGTTCGCAAAAATGGCATTTGCCCGTCATTTCTGAAATTCTGGAAGATGTGCGCGAGGTGGAAATCAGCGAAGCGGAGATTCGCCAGCGGGTGCGCATCATCGAAGAAACGCTGGCGAGTTTCGGTGTGGAAGCCAAAGTGCGGGAAATCAATCAGGGTCCCGCTGTCACCCAATTCAGCATCGAACCGGGATACACCAACCGCAAAGATTCGCGCGGCAATCCGCAAAAAGTCCGCGTGTCGAAAATCGTCAATCTGGCAAACGATTTGGCGCTGGCGCTGTCTGCCGCGCCCATCCGCATCGAAGCGCCCATTCCGGGGCGACCATACGTCGGCATTGAAGTGCCAAACGTGACCAAAACGGTGGTTTCGCTGCGCAGCGCGATTGACTCGCCCGCATTTCACGCCAAATC
>JALVZI010000465.1 GCA_027022125.1 Anaerolineae bacterium
CATTTAAAGTCCGTGAAATTCGTGAAAATTTGTGGCAGATTTTTTGTCAAACCGAAATTTTCCATAACATAATCGAAGAAAATCCGCAAAACCGGTATCAAAAAAAGATTTGTCAGTCAATCAGGGTTCAAGGTTCAAAGTTGCAAGTTGGTCTCAAGTCTCACGTCCAAAGTCCAAAGTCTCACAAATGAGCGAATGGGCGAATTTGCGAATGGACGAATTTCTATCCCTATCCCTATCTCTATCCTTTTCACGCATCACGCATCACGTTTCACGAAATACGCAATACGATTCAGCGAGTCGGCGAATCAGCGGTCAGCAAATGACAAAGGACAAATGACAAACGACAAATGACCGACACCCAACGCATTGCCATCATTGATATGGGGTCAAACACCGCGCGGCTGGTGGTTATCAGCACGGTGTACGGCTATTCCTTCCGGCTGGTGGACGAAATCCGCGAAGTGGTGCGGCTGCGGCAGGGCATTTCCCCCGCAGGGTTGAGCGATGCCGCCATTGCGCGGGCGATGTTCACCCTGCGGCTGTTCAAACGTTTCTGCGATGCCACCAAAGTTGACAAAATTATCGCCACCGCCACCAGCGCCGTGCGCGAAGCGCCCAACGGTGCGGCATTCATACAAGAAGTGGCAGAAAGTATCGGGCTGTCGCTGCGAATTTTGTCGGGGGAAGAAGAGGCATATTACGGCACGCTCGGCGCGCTGAACGAAGTGCCGCTGGTGAACGGTTTTGTGCTGGACATCGGCGGCGGCAGTGCGCAAATCAGCGCGGTGGAAAATCGGCGTTTTGAAAAAGGGGCGGCGCTGCCACTGGGCGCGCTGGCACTCACCGAAAAATTCATCAAACACGACCCGCCCACCGCCGATGAACTCGCCGCCGTGCGCGCCGAAATCGAGCGGCAGTTGGACACGCTACCGTGGGCATCCGCCGAAAATGGCACGTTGGTGGCACTGGGCGGCACGGTTCGCAATTTGGCGAAAATGGATGCCGCCGCGCGCCGCTATCCGCTCAACACCCTGCACGGCTACACCCTTTCCCGCGACACGCTGGACGAGCGAATTGCGCAATTGCAAAAAATGCCCGTCAGCAAACGGCGAAAAATCGTCGGACTGAAACCCGACCGCGCCGACATCATTTTGGCGGGGGCGATGGTGGCGCAATCGGTGCTGGCACGGCTGAACGCCGATTCGCTGACCGTGTCGGTCAACGGGCTGCGCGAAGGGCTGTTTTTGGAAGGGTTCTGGGACCATCTCACCTACCCCGTCATCGCCGATATTCGGCGGTTCAGCGTGCTGAATATGGCGCGGGTGTACAATTATCAGAAAAATCACGTCAATCACGTGCGCTATTTGGCGGGACGCGCATTTGAGCAACTTGCGCCGCTGCACGGATACGGCGATGCCGAGCGCGAACTGCTCGATGCGGCGGCGATGCTGCACGATTTGGGAACCATCATCAGTTATGAAAACCACCACCGGCATTCGCAAACGCTCATCATCAATGCCGGATTGCCCGGGTTCAACCCGCGAGAAATTGCGCTGATTTCGCTGCTGGTGCGCTATCATCGCAAGCGGAAACCGACCCTGCTGGAATTTGAGTCGCTGCTGCGCGCAGACGACCTTGAGCGGCTGGTGCGGCTGGCGTCCATTTTGCGGCTAGCGGAATTTCTGGAACGCGGGCGAAACGCCACGGTGGATGACATCACCATCCGCTGGGATGACAGCACGCTCTATCTCACGCTCATCGCCGATGAATACCCGGCGGTGGAAATTTGGGGCACTGAGCGCAACGCCGTCGATTTGATTGAAATCGCATTTCGGCGTAAAGTAGTGCTCGACAGTACGGCGGCACCGACTGATATTGTTGTCAAACAAACGTAGTGACGCGCAGCGTCGGTTTCAATTTCAATGTTCAAAGTTCAATGTTTCAGGTTTCAGGTTTCAAGTCCAAAGTCACGCATCACGCATCACGCATTGAAAGCAAGGAGCAGGAAGCAAGAAGCAAGGGGATGAACAATTCACGCCTCACGCAATACGATTCAGCGATTCAGCGAATCCCCATCTCTATCTCTATGAACTAAATGAAACTTTTACGCTTCTCTCTTTTTTGCATCGAATTTTCACAAATTTCACAGATTTTATGCCTAAATTTGAGAAATTCGCGTTAATTTGATGCGGAAATCCGGTCAAACAAAAAGTTTCAATAAGTTTTAT
>JALVZI010000466.1 GCA_027022125.1 Anaerolineae bacterium
CTCGCGGGGGGGGCGTTTGCGGCGGCGCCGATTTTTCAGCGGGGATGGTTCTCACATCCGTTTTCGCCCCGACCAGCCAACTCAGACAGCCGGTTCGCTCTTGCAGCACCGTCACCGGATTGTGCATCATCTGCGCCCGAATTTCGCCCAATTTTGATTCAATTTCCTGTCGTAACGATTCCCGGCGCGAGATTTCCTCACGGCGCAATTGACTGACCTGCCGCTCTATATCAAGCATCCGCTCGCGCAGGCGCTTATTTTCTTCTTTCAGATTGAAATTGTCCTGAATCAAAACGCCCATCAATTCTCGATTGGCGGCTTGACTGTTCAGCACACTCAACTGCCCTTTGTGCAACTCTTCGATAACTTCCGAAAAATACCCCATCGCCGCAATAGCGGTTTCTTCCTGTGCGGCGACAATCTTCTGCTCGGTGGCAGATTGCGGCGCTGATTCCAACTGCCGACGCACCTGCTCAAACGAAAGCCCTTCGTCCAGTTTCGATTTGGCGGCTTTCAGCAGAGAAACATCATCTTCTGTCAAAAAAATATCGTCGTTTTCTTCCGCTGCCGTCACCGTCTCCGATAGAAAATCGGAAAACTCGTTCAACCAGCGGCGCAAAACAGAAGGCGAGACTTCTATTGTCGCCGCCGCATCGGTCAATGATATATGTTGTGGGTCTAGCATGGATTGTTTTTACCTTTCGCTGTAGATGGCTTAATCGTCATCCAACACTCGGTAAGAAGCATCAATCACTTCATCATCGGTTTCTGTGCCGTATTCTATCTCATGGCGCAACGCCGCTACCAAGTCCGGTGGCGATAATTCTACAAAAAGTTTCAATCCGAGCAAAATTGCGGTCAGGTCATCAATGGGAGTCATATTCAATGGCGGCGGCAGCGGGTCAATGGGGTTCAGCCAGTATAGCACCCCCAGCACGGGAATCACTTTTACCAGTAGCGAAACACGCGGATGGGTGAACAGTCCCCACCAAAGCCGCCAGTTTTTTTGCAATTCGCGCATAAAGCCCGCCCACATTCTCGATTTTTCCGGTCGTTGGTCATTATACATATTTCTTGCCTCTCGTGCCGATTATTTTCAAGCATAGGCGTGGTTCTTGGCTGACAATCATCTTGACAACAAGTAACCGGCTGTTGCCAACGTGGTGCAGGAAGTAAGAAGTAAGAAGCAGGAAGCAAGAGGTTTATCCGCTACAAACATTACCGGTCGCCTCAAACATCACGCTTCACTCATCACGCATCACGGAAATTGTTGGCAAAAATATAAAATTTGTAAAGGTAATTTGGGTGTCAACGAACCATGCCCATACATGCTATTATAGCCAGCCCATCGAGATTCACCAACCGGCAAAATTCATTTTTGGCGCGACATTCGGTATAATGAACCTATGAAACCGTTGAAAGAAGCGTTCGTCAATTATCATCTAGCCGACCTGCAAGCCATCGCCGCCACACGGGGGGCATCCCCGCCGAAAAACCAAAAGCCGGACGCGCTCGCCGCGCTGGCGGAAGAATTGCTCTCCCCCGCTTCGATGGCGATTGTGCGGCAGGATTTATCGGCAGCGGAAATTGAAGCCCTGCAAAGCCTCATCGCCGCGGGCGGATTCATCGAAACGCGAAAATTCACCCGTATGTACGGTGCTATCCGCAAAATGGGCGCGAACCGTTTGCAGCGCGAAAAACCATGGGAAAACCCGGAAAGCGTTGCCGAGAGTTTGTGGTTGCGTGGGCTGATTTTCACCGCCTTCCGCCACACCGAGCGCGGACCGGAAGAAGTGGTCTTCATCCCCACCGATGTGCAACCGCTGCTGTCGTTCCCCGCGCCGAAAAACCCCGTCATCCGCTGGGAAATCGCCGCCCAGCCTGCCGTCACCCTGCCCGACACCGCCGCCGCCCGCGAAGATTTGTTCTGTCTGCTGGTCTATCTGCAAAACCGGTTTGTGCGTCTTTCGCCCGATAACACCATCCCCACCGAACACCGCCGCGCCATTTGCCAAACTTTCAGTATGCCGGGCGCGGCAGATGACACATCCGCGGCGAAACACTGGTTCGATTTTGTGCTGCATCTGGCACGCCGCATGGATTTTCTGCGCAAACAGGGGCGACGGTTGAAACTGCACACCGATGCCGTGCGCGACTGGCTGAAATCGCCCGCCGCCCGCCAACTTGCCGCATTGCAGCAAACGTGGCGCACCGACCCCACATGGAAC
>JALVZI010000467.1 GCA_027022125.1 Anaerolineae bacterium
GTATCGGAATCTTCCGTGCCGCCATCTGCCACCACCGACGCGCCCGGCGGCAGATTCAACGGCACACGCCGCACCACATCCGCCGTCGCACCGGTGATGTCAATCGGCGCGGTTTCGATGAAGCCTGCCACGTCTTTCAGCACGCTGGGACCACCCACCAGCGTGACGGTCGCCGGGTCAACTGAAATGCTGCTGACCCAGTAACCGGATGCGGGCTGTCCCTGCACGTCCGCTTTGACAGACACATCGCGGTAGCCAAATCGCTGTTCGATGGGAACGGTAATCAGGCTTTCCGTCGGGTCGAGCGTCACTTCCAGCACGATGTTCCCGTTGCTGTCTCGCGGCGACAGGGTTACAACTTGTTTGATGGTTTCTTTGCTATTGTCAATCGAAATCTGAGCCAAAACGGCGTCAACCTGCGCCACCGCTGCCGCCGCGCCCTTCACGGTGACGGTATCGGGGCTGGCAGATGCCGCCCGGTTGAAATATCCCTGCGCCGGGCTATCGAGCACATCCACCGTGACCGGCAGTGTTTTTTCCGCCAGCGGGTCGAGTTCAACCCCCACGTCGGCGGGGATAACAGCGTGAACCACCGCGCGTTTTTCCAGCAACTCTACCTGTATCGGCACATCGTGCAACCCCGCATCGTATGCCGACAGGTCGAGTGTGGCACGAATGCGGCTGAGCGTGAGATTCTGCCACACGCTTTCCGGCGCACGGATGCTAACCTGCACATCGGCGGGCAGCGAACTCTGGTCAACCACAAATAAATTGGCGCGCGGCGGAATAATTTTCACCGGCACACGCTGTGGAAATGTTCGAGTTACGATGGGGTCGGATTCGCGGATGGCGGCAACCCACACCAAAAATGCCATCCCAAATGCCAAAAGGAATGTCCCCAATTGAGAGAAAAATCGTTTGGACATAGTGTATATGGATGCCGCGGCGAAGTTATGACTCGTCGTCGGCAGGTTTATGGCTCCACGGTAATTTTTGCATCAGTTTGACCCACTGCGGCACGGCTTGCGTTAATTGCGAGCGGTAAAACGCCGTGAGAATTTTGAACAATCGCATTTCATCCAAATTGCGAATCATTCTGCCGTTGTGCGACACGGAAATGATGCCGGTTTCTTCTGACACAACCACCACAATAGCATCGGTGGACTCGGTCAAACCCAGCGCGGCGCGGTGTCGCGTGCCGAAATCGGTGTCGGTGTCGGCGCGGCTGAGCGGCAACAGACAACTGGCTGCCACCAGACGGTTATTGCGAATGATGACAGCGCCATCGTGCAGAGCGGTGTTCACATAAAAAATGGTCAACAATAATTCTTTGGAAACCAGTCCATCAACCATCACGCCGGTTTCAATATATTCCTGCAAGCCGGTTTCGCGCTCCAGCACGATGAGCGCGCCGTGCCCTTGCAGTGAAAGACGCTGAGCCGCCGCCGCGACGGTTTGCAGGGTTGCTTCCAACTGGCTGGGATGGTTGCGGGTGAACAGATACCCGGTTCGCCCCAAACGTTCCAGCGCGCGCCGCAACTCCGGCTGAAAGATGACCGGGATAGCCACCAGCAGCGCCGGCAGCGAGTTGCGCATCAACCAACTGAAAGCGGTCAAATCAAAAATGCTGGTGGAAGTGATAGCCAGCACCACCAAAAAAAGTAAACCGCGCAACAGTTGCACGGCTTTGGTTCCCTGCACCAGCACCAGCATCCAATAAAAAATCAGCGTCACCAGCAAAATATCGATGATGCTGTTCCAATTCAGTTGAGAAATTGTAAAAAGAATATCCGGCAACAATGGTTATCGTCTTTCAGGTTTCTGGTTCAAGGTTCAAAGTTTCAGGTTTCAAGTCCAAAGTCACGTTTCACGCATCACGCATCACGTTTCACGCATCACGTTTCGCGCGTTAGGGCGTGTTGACGTTTTGTTTTCAGTGGGAAAAACGCATCCTGAGTAGCGGTTCACTGCGTGAACCGCGTATCGAAGGGCGTTTTTCCCTGCCGATTTTCACCCTTCGATACGCCCTGCGGGCTACTCATGATGAAAAATCGGCAAACGTCAACAGAACCTAGTGCATCATCCAATCTAAAAAGTAGGATTATGCCGTCGGTAATGGCTCATCTGAAAATTTTCACCACAGAGGCACAGAGACGCGGAGAATTTAAAAATTTTTGAGTTTCGGTTCTAATTTTCATCAAAAATTACAAACTCTGCTGTATAGTCG
>JALVZI010000468.1 GCA_027022125.1 Anaerolineae bacterium
AATTCTTTGATGGCATCAAAGGTTTCGGCGGGCATGTAATTGCCGTCATACAGACCGGCGGCTTTCTCTCCGGCGAAAACTTCCATCCACACGATTTTCTTTTTGCCGCCATAGGCTTTTTCCACTGCGGCATCGAGCACACGTTTGGATGCGGCGGTGATGTCGGGACCGATGCCATCCCCTTCGATGAACGGGATGATGGGATTGTCGGGCACAACCAGTTGCCCGTCACGCACTTCGATTTTCTTTCCTTCCTGCGGAACTACAATTTTGTCGTAAGCCATTTTAATGCTGTCCTCCTGATGGATAGATTTAGTTTATTTTTTCGGCTTAACCGATGGTTGGCAATTTACAGTGGCAGTTTTGCCAATTTTTCTCTGATGGTTTTGTCTGAAATGGGAGCAATCACGCCGTTTTGGTCGTTTTGGGTGGCGAGCCACAAATTCAAACGGGCGGCATCTTCCGGCGTGGTTAACGACCCCTCATCGTGTCGCTGGCGGAAATAATCCACCGACGGCAGCGCATTTTTGCTCACGTTGCGAATTTCGGTTTGCATGGGGGTGTCGGTGGCGCCGGGACTCATACCGCAGACCACAATGTCGGTATCCGAGACTTCCTGTGCCAAAATGGTGGTAAACCGGTCGAGTGCGGCTTTGCTGGCGCAGTATGCGCTCAAACCGACAATATCGCTGTATGCCGCGCCGGATGTCACGTTGATGATATGCCCGTCGCCGCGGTCAATCATATGGGGCAGCACGGCACGGGCGCAGAGAAAGGGTCCAATCAAATTGGTTTTGATGAGATGCTGCCACGCCACTGGGTCAACTTCCCACGCTTTGCCCACCGGATGAATGACGGCGGCATTGTTCACCAGAATATCAATATGCCGAAACGCGCGCAGGGTGAGCATCACCAGTTGGTCGATGCTGTTTTGGCTGGTCACATCGGTGGGGATGGCGAGCGCCTGTCCGCCGGCGGCTTTTATCTCGGCGGCGACGGCGTTAATGTCGGCGGGGGTACGGCTGGCGAGCACCACAGCGGCGCCCGCTCGCGCAAACAGTTTCGCGGTGGCTTTGCCGATGCCTTTGCCGGCGCCGGTGATGATGGCAACTTTATCGGTGAGTAATTTCTTCTGCGTCATTGGGTAGAAGTTCCTTTTTTCGAGAACCTATTTTGTAACTAACGCATTGTACTTCAATTGTACAGATTTTAACAAAAGTTCGAGCAATAATTTGGCGGGGGCGGAGAGTGGTTGGCGTTTGCGACGGGCGATATTGTATGTGCGGCGAATGTCCGCGCCGACCAGCGGCACGGCGTGCAGAAAACCCTGTTGCAATTCGCGCTGCACGGCGATGCCCTGAATCAGCGCGATGCCCAATTCGGCTTCCACGCTCCGTTTGATGGCTTCCGTTTCGCCCAGAATGATGACCTGCGGACCGGTGAGATGATTTTCGCCCAGCAGTTTTTCCACCGATGCGTGCAGCGCCGAGCCGCGCTCGCGGGTGAGCAATGTTCGCTGGCGCACATCGTGCAGTGTGACCGATGCCCGCCCCACCCACGAGTCGTTGGCAGACACGATGACCACCAATTTGTCATTCATAAACGCAGAAATATCGAGTTGCGGGTGCTGTGCGGGCGAGCCAACCAGCGCCAACTCGACGCGCCCTTCGGCGGTGGCGGTCAGCAAATCGCCGGTGTTGCCCGCCAGCACGCGGATATCCACATCGGGTTGGATGCGGTGGAGTTGGTGCAGAATGTCGGGCAGCAGGTAAATTGCCAGCGTGTGCCCCACGCCCACCCGCAGCGTGAGCCGCGCTTTACCGGCAACTTCGCGGGTGCGCTGTTTCGCTTCGCCGCACAGGGCTAAAATGCGTTCGCCATAAGCCAGCAGCGTTTTTCCGGCGGGCGTTAATTTTATCTGGCGCGGGCGGCGTTCAATCAGCGTGACTCCCAGCGATTTTTCCAGCGTGGCGAGTTGCTGGCTGACGGTGGGCTGGGTCAAATTCAACCGGGCAGCGGCGCGGGTAAAATTACCTTCGGCGGCTATAACGACAAATGTTTTCAGTTTGGTGGTATCCAAAGATTCCATCAATATGTATTTTACCATAGGGAATTTCTATTGCAAAGATTGATAATATCAGTTTGAATTATGCTCGGTTGAGTGGTATACTGTGAGCGATTTAACAATCTGCGGATGGTTTGTAATTGTTCAGGGTACACACCCCCT
>JALVZI010000469.1 GCA_027022125.1 Anaerolineae bacterium
GCCCTGTTCCGGGCGACCACAAGGGTCGCCCCTACATATCGAACGAATATCTGACTTGATTTTGCACTAGAAAGAATGTAATGAGAAATTACCTTGCGTACCGCGTAAAATTACACAACACGCAGTACGCAATACGCAATACGTTTACCAAATCCGGCAATCCGATAAAACGCAAAACCACAACCTCTTGAATAGTTACCCCGATCCGATTCTTTCGACAGGAGCACAAATGACCCGCAGTTGTCGCGTTGGCTTGCACGGCAGAAACGATACCACTTTTGCCGAGATTGATTACCAACTCATCCGCAACGCCAACATTGAAACGCTGAAAATGATGGGGCAAACCCGCCCGGAAGTTTTTCAGCGCATCAAATCAGAAAATCCCGGTATCGAGTTCATCACTCGTTTGTATGACGGCGATAATTTCGGGGTGGGAAAACACCCGTCGCCGCAGGAATTCGCCGCGCGTCAACTGCCCATCATTCGCCGGTTACAGCCGTTTTGCACCAAGTTTGAAATTCACAATGAACCAAACCATTATAAACGATGGGAAGGCTGGGGGCAGGAAGACCATTTCGCGCAGGATTTTAACCGCTGGTTTTTGGAAGTTTATGCCCTGCTGAAAAAAGGTGCGCCGTGGGCACAGTTCGGATTTCCGGGGCTGGCAATTCCTCATCGAGATTTGGAATGGATAAAAATTTGCCGCCCCGCCATCGAAAAAGCCGACTGGCTGGGGGTTCACTGCTATTGGCAAACGCCGCCGGGACAGGAACGCAATCATTTAAATGATGCGTGGGGCTTGCGGTTCAAATACTATCACGATGAATTTCCGCAGAAAATCATCGAAATTACCGAATGCGGCAATTCCAACATTCAAGCCGAACCGCCCATCCCCATTTCAGAAGCGGATATGGCGCAGCAATTTGTGGAATACTATCAGGAATTGTTCCGCTATCCGTACATCAATTCCGCAAGTTTTTTCATCCAGTCATCACCCAGCGCAAAGTGGGATTTTTTCGCGTGGCGCAGTGAAAGCGGACGTATGAAACCGGTTGTGCCGAAAGTGGGCAAAATGTCGCGCCCGGCGCTGATTCCGGCGCAAGCCGCCGCACCGATTTTCACATCGCCCGGCAGTGGCACAACCATTGGCGGCAATTATTCGCTGCCGCCGCTGACCATCAAAAACATCGCCGCATCGCTGCCGCACAGCGCCACCGCGCAATATCCCACCCGCGCCCGCAGTGCCATCAACCAAATTGTCATCCATCACACCGCCATTTCCGAAAAAGTGGGACCGGAACGCATCGCACAGGTGCAGGTTTCGCAACAGCACAAACCGGGCATCACCTACCATTATTTCATCGCTGCCGATGGCACGGTGTACCAAACCAATCCCGTCACCGTGCAAACCGACCACACGCCCGGACACAGCGCCAACAGTGTCGCCATCGCTTTTGCGGGGAATTTCACCGCCGCCATTCCGACCAATGCTCAACTGCGGTCGGGCAGCATTTTGTGCGCCACGCTGATGCTGGAATTCAATATTCCACCGGCGAATATCGTCGGTGCGAAAGAGTTGATTGCCACCGAAAGTCCCGGCAAACAGTGGATGGAAGGTCAAAATTGGAAAAATATGCTGATGACGCAAATTTACCAGTTGCGAACCGCACCATCCGGCGACACATCCACCCCGACGACATCGCCCGCCAGCGGTGAAGAATTGGCAAAACTGGCGCAGCAACTGGCAGATGCGCTGACTGCCAACCAAATTGCCCAGCAGAAAATTGCGGTGCTGGAAGCGGAATTGGCGCGATTGCGAAACCAACCGCCCGCACCGACGCCGTCCGAAAGCGAGACGATTGCCGACCTGAAAGAACGCATCGCCGAGCTGGAGTTTCAATTGGCAGTGGCGCGAAAACAACTGGCAAACGGTTCCGGCGACAGCGCTCCCGTCACATCGCCCGCGCCGACTGCACCCGCCGTGCCGCCGCCCGCCATCGAAAATATCGTGGCGCAATTGCCGCACCATCCCACCGTGCAGTATCCCACCCGCACGGTCAGCGAAATCACAATGGTGGTGGTACACCACACGGGGGTATCGCCGACCATCACCGCGCGGGAAATCGCCGAATTTCGGGTTCAGAAAAACAATTGGGCGGGCATCGGATTTCATTTTCTGGTGCTGCCCGATGGCACAATTCAGCAGACCAACGAATTGAC
>JALVZI010000470.1:0-3287 GCA_027022125.1 Anaerolineae bacterium
TCCCTAACCCTCCCCCTTTAAGGGGGAGGGTTAGGGAGGGGGTGTACCGTCTCGCATCCCTTACTCCATGCTTCATACTCCATACTCCATACTCCATACTTCTTACTCCCTGCTGCCTATCCAAAAACAAGGAGAAATTATGTCGCAAATTGATTTAACCATTTATCCCGACCGGCTGGAACGCGCCGTGCAGCGTGCCCGCGAGCGGAATATCATCATTCCGACCTTCAAGCAGCAGCGCGACCCCAGCCTCATTCCCGATAAAATTGTCGCCAAACTGAAAAATGTCGGGTTGTGGGATTTGAACCCGCTCAACCTGTTTCGCATTACATGGCACAACGAACCCGTGCCCTTCGGCGGCGGTTTCGGGGATGTGAACTATCTGGTGTTCCCGCCGGAATTGACCGGCGTGCCCGCGAAAATTGTCGCCCCGGTGGGCAAATGGTTCCCCACCGGCGCCCACAAAGTCGGCGCGGCGTTTGGCTGTCTCGTGCCGCGACTCGTCACCGGGCAGTTCGACCCGACCACCCAAAAAGCGGTGTGGCCCTCCACCGGTAATTATTGTCGCGGCGGGGCGTACGACTCCGCGCTGCTGGCGTGTGAATCCATCGCCATTTTGCCGGAAGGGATGAGCCGCGAACGCTTTGAGTGGCTCGAAAAAGTGGCGGGCGAAGTGATTGCCACCCCCGGCACGGAAAGTAACGTGAAAGAAATTTTCGATAAATGCTGGGAACTGCGCGAATCGGGCGAGGATTTGGTCATTTTCAACCAGTTTGATGAATTTGGCAACCGCTTGTGGCACTATGAAATCACCGGTCCCGCCATTATGGAAATTCTGGAAAAAGAGATGGGCGCGAGCAGCGAATTTGCCGGGTTCATCTCCGCGACCGGTTCGGCGGGCACAATTGCCGCCGGTGATTATCTGAAAGAGAAATTCCCCACCAGCAAAATTGCCGCTAGCGAGGCGTTGCAGTGCCCCACCCTGCTGGAAAACGGCTTCGGCGCGCACCGCATCGAAGGCATCGGCGACAAACATGTGCCGTGGATTCACAATGCCAAAAATACCGATATGGTCATCGCGGTGGATGATGAAATTCCGATGAACCTCATTCGGCTGTTCAACGAACCGGAAGGCAGAAAATATCTGGTGCAGCAGGGCATTTCGGAAGAACTGGTGAACCAACTCGACCTGCTCGGTATTTCCGGCGTGGGGAATTTGGTGTCGGCAATTAAATTCGCCAAATATTATGAGTTGGGCGAAAATGATGTGGTTGCCACTGTGCTGACCGACTCGATGGAAATGTACCAGAGCCGTCTGCGCGAGTTGACCGCCGAACGCGGCGAATTCACCGCCACCGATGCGGCGGTGGCATATCACCGCGATTTGCTCGGCTTGACCACCGACCATTTGCAGGAACTCACCTATGTTGACCGGCGGCGGGTTCACAATTTGAAATACTACACCTGGGTGGAACAGCAGGGCAAAACGTATGAAGAAATTCAGGCGCAGTGGTATGACCGCAATTACTGGAAAGACATCCAGAGCCATACCGAAGAACTGGATGCGCTGATTGAGGAATTCAACGCCAAAACAGGGCTGTTGAAATAGCGAGTTGGCAAATCTGCAAATCTGCGAATGGGCGAATGAGCGAATAGGCGAATGGGTGAATCACCAATAACCAATCACCAAATTCGTCATTCGTTCATTCGTCACTCGCTATTCGTTATTCGCTATTCGCTCTCGCGTCTTCTTCTTTGGCGATGCGGATACCTTCTTTTTCATCCACCCGGCTGAGCAGCAATCCGCCCACGGCGAAGAAAATAATAATGGAAACGATGCTCAATCGGCTGGAACCGGCAACTTGCCCCACCACGGCGAAGAGCAGCGGTCCCGCAATCCCCGCAAATTTGGAACTCATCCCGTAAAAACCGAAAAACTCGGCGGTTTTGGCTTTGGGAGTCATCGCCCCGTACAGCGAGCGGCTGAGTGCCTGCGAGCCGCCCTGCACCATACCCACCATAAAACCGAGCGCCCAGAAGTGCCATGCCTCGCTCAAAAAGAAACCGAAAATCGAAATGAGGGTATATACCGCCAGCCCCACATAAATGCTGTTTTTGGTACCGATTTTTTTCGCCAGCCAGCCAAAGGCAAAAGTGAACGGAATACCGACAAATTGCACCATCAGCAGCGTGCCGATGAGCGTGGTTGAATCAATGCCCACTTCTGCGCCATAAATGGTTGCCATTTTGATGATGGTGCCGATACCATCGTTATAGACCCAAAAGGCAATCAGGAAAATGAACAGTTGCCGGTAATGCCGAATCTCGTGAAAAGTGACGCTCAAACGGTGGAACCCGGCACGCACCGGATTGGAGTGTTCATCGGCGCGGCGAGTGGCAGGGGGTTCTTTTACGTTTTTCAAAATGGGGATGGTGAAAATTGCCCACCAGATTGCCACCGAAACAAACGACAGCCGCGTTGCCAACTCCGCATCGGGCATCAACTGAATCATAGCGATATTCACCGCCAGCACCAGTCCGCCGCCGATATATCCGAAAGCGTATCCGCGCGTGGAAACTTGGTCAATGTCTTCCGGTTTGGCGACGTGCGGCAGCAGTGAATTGTAAAACATATCCGACCCGGCGAAACCGATATTGCCGACGATGAAAAAAAGACTGGCGAGAAACCAATCGCCGGTGCGGACAAAATAGAGCAGCGCGGTGGCAACAATCCCCATCGCGGCGAAATACGCCAAAAATTTCTTTTTCACGCCGGAAAAATCGGCGATTGCGCCCAAAATGGGCGATAAAAACGCCACAATCAGCAGCGCGATGGTGGTGGTGTACCCCCAATATGCAGTGGCGATATTCGGGTCGAGGTTTGCACCGGCAACTTTGCTGTAATACACCGGCAGCACGGCTGCCATAATGGTGGTGGCAAAAGCGGAGTTTGCCCAGTCGTACATCGCCCATGAGTTGACAATTTTGCGGTAGGCTTTTTCTGCGGTTGTTTTGGTCATAGTGTGCATTCCTTTTGATTATTGGTTGATGTTATTGTAAAATCAAGCCGGATATTCGTTTGATATGTAGGGGCGACCCTTGTGGTCGCCCGGAACAGGGCAGCTACAAGGGCTGCCCCTACGATTTTTCAAGAGAATTGTGTTTATTGCCGACAATGTTTGTTGGTTTTGCATTATGTGCCCGAGAGTTTGATTTTCTCTGACGAGCCGAAATACAGTAGCGGGGGTAGGGGCGGCTCGCGAGCCGCCCCTACGGCTTTTGGTGTT
>JALVZI010000470.1:3297-7394 GCA_027022125.1 Anaerolineae bacterium
TCCACGATGTTTCGCTATGGATTCCGGATATTTCCCTGCGGGAAATTCCGGAATGACATTTAAAATCCGTGAGATTTGTGAAAATTGGTGGCTGAATTTCAGTCACACAAAAAGTTTCAACAAGTTTATTGAATCACCGAAATTTTATCGGCGAGCAGGTTTAGCATGAATGTGCGGCGTCCCGCGCCGAGAAAGTCAATGGTCACCATCGTGTCATCATCGCTGGTGAAAACCGATTCCACCACCCCTTCGCCGAAATGGGTGTGTTCCACGCGCATCCCTTCCGTCAAATGAATTTGCGGCATCGGCGATGTATCGGCATCAATGGCAGATTCGGAAAATTGGCGGTCGTGCCACAGGGTGGAGTATCCGCCCAAATCGCGCTCGGTGCGCACTTTTCGGCGCAAATCGCTGGCGATGGTGCGGGCGCGGCTCAATTGTTCCAGCAGCGCGGTTTTTTCGTTTAGCGGGCGGGTGTCGTCTTTTGCCAGCACTCGGCTGGCGCGGCTCATCGCTTCTTCCAGCGCGGTAAAAATGCCGCGCGGTTCGGTGGTGGACAGGTTCAGTTGTGCCAAACTGACGCCGTGTTCGCGGCACACCGCTTCGCGGGCGTCGGCGCGCTGTTTTTCCTGCGCTTCTTCTTCCAAACTGAGCCGCCGCCGCTGTTGCGGACCGCGCAACCCTTCAAAACGTATCCCCACCCCGATGTCAGGGTAGAAGATGTCCAGTTTCAGCCGCCGATTGGTTTCCGGATTGACCAGCCATTCGGGCGAAATATTATATTGGGTCTCGAAACCATCAAAAATACGGGCGAGAATCTCTCGCCATGCGCTGAGGTTAATTTTTGCCATAATGATATTCTCCTATGAAATGATCGTCAGCAACAGGTAGTGCCATACGCCATGTTGCGTATGGCTCAAAATGATGGTTGTGGTTGTTTTGCCGATGCGGGGTTCTGCCAGATGCGCTATACTATTGCCACAAATCGCGATGAAAATCGCGCATCTCCTTCTTTCAAAAGAGACCGGACGTTCCCACCGGTCTCTTTACTTTGAACTAAATGAAACTTTTGAAAAGTGTGTCAAAATTACAAAAATCATCGGTAATTTTTATGATGTCATTCCCGCGAAAGCGGGAATCCACGATGTTTCGCTATGGATTCCGGATATTTCCCTGCGGGAAATTTCGGAATGACATTTAAAATCCGTGAAATTCGTGGAAATTCGTGGCTGAAATTCAGTCACACAAAAAGTTTCAACCAGTTCTTTTAAAACCCCGAAATTACGGGAACGGTACGCCCTGCATAATTCTGCCGCGCAGAATATCCGCCAACTCGGCGGGCGATGCGGCGGTGATGACATCGAGTGTGGCGGCGGGATTGAGTTGTTTGATTTTTGCCGTCACTTCCGGCGACGGGTTGAGCAGGGTGATGGTGTGTCCCTGCGTGCCGCGCAAAAATAACGCCTCTTCCAGCCGCTCGCCGCGAGTAATGCCGAACTGCTCGAAATAATCTTGGGCGGCGGCATACCACCATGCCGGTGTATTTTTGGGAAACAGAAAATAGTGGGTGTGTACGGCGGCAGCTTCGGGCGGAAATTGGATGGTGACGCCACTGCCGTCCCCTCCGGCAATCGGCGCGGTGGATGCGCCCGGAAATGTCGGTGGGGGCGATGGCGCGCCGGGAATGTCTCCCGCAGCGGGCGGGATGGTGTCTGCGGGTGGGATGGTCGGTGTGTCGGCAGGCGGTTCATCAATATGGATGGGCGGCTCATCGGGCGTGGAATCGGCGGGCGGTGCGGGTTCATCGGGTTGGGATGGCGTGCTTTCCTGAAATGCCGCCAGTTTATCCATAATCGGTCCCAAATGCTCGAAACTTTCCCACGGGTGGATAGCGCCCACCACAAACAGACACGCGCCCAACGCGAAATCGTCTTTCATAATTTCGCTGTTGTACCACAGTAAACTTTGCCAGTAATCGTCGGGGCTGATGGGTTCATCGGGGTTCCACGGACCCACATCCGGTCCGCCGACCACTCCGCGCGTCATACCCAACTCGGTGACGATAGCGGTGTGCCGGTCGGGGAATATTTTGCGCACCACCTGCATAATTCGGCGATAGCGCAGCGCCAGCCACATACCGCCGTTGCCGGCAGCCAGCCCTATTTTGTGCAGACGGTCGAGCGTGGGCCAGTCATATTCGTGAAACCCCAGATATTTGTAGGTTTCCAGCGTGCCGGGAAAATTCGCCAAAAATTGCTGCCCCGAAAAATTTCCGGCAGCAAAATTCATCCCCACCGGCTCAAACCCTTCGGCGCGCATTTTCTCGCCAAACGCTACCTGAAAGTCATCGTATTTTTTCTGTTTGTCATCGTTGGTGGTTTCGGTTATCGTTTCATTGAATGATTCCCACGCATTGTAAATCGGTTTGCCGTTTACCTCAAATTTGTTCACTTCTTCTTTTAAAATGCGTTCGGCAAATTTGCGCCCCCGTTTCACCGGGTCATCTTCAAATTCCTGATTGGGGGTGTACAGCCTGCCGAAAATAAACGCATCGGGGAGCAACTCGCGGGCTTTGCGCCAAAAGTTGGCATCATGATGCAGTGTTTTTATCAACTGCGGACGAATGCGCACAATCGCATCTGCCACCGGCTTACTGATGGCATTGATGTGGAATCCGAGTTTATGCTGCGCCATACAACCAACTCCTTTGATGGAGAATCACTGCGAATGAAAAGTCTGTATCCATAGTATAGCATAGGTGGGGCGATGAGGTAAAATTGGCGCAAAATTGAAATACGTGTAATTATACTGACGGAGGCAACAATGAAAATTGCAATTATCGGCGCGGGGGCAGTGGGCAGTTTGCTGGCGGGGTATCTGTCTCCGCTGGCAGATGTGCGACTCATCAGCCGCCGCGCCGATTCCACGCTCGAACCGCAACCGCTGACGCTGCGCCGCCGCGACGGCACGGAAACCGCCGTGATGGTGCAATCCACTGCCGACCCGGCGCAATCGGCGGGCTGGGCGGATGTGGCGCTGGTGTGCGTAAAAACGTTCGATACCGAATATGCGGCACAGGCGGCGCAGGTGGTTTTAAACCCGGTGGGCATTGCCCTCACCCTGCAAAACGGACTGGGCAATGTCGAAAAAATGGCGGCGGCGCTGGGTGAAAATCGGGCGGTGGCGGGCGTTTCCACCAACGGCGCGACACTGCTGTCGCCGCGCACGGTGTACCATTCCGGCGCGGGAAACATCCAACTGGCGATATGGGATGCGGTGGCGGAAAAAGTTTTGGCAATGCGGCAACTTTTTGAAAACGCGGGGCTGCCGTGCACAACCGTAAAAAATGTAGATTCTGTGCTGTGGGGAAAACTCATCATCAACGCGGGCATTAACGCGCTGACTGCCATATTGGGGCAGAAGAACGGGTTTTTGGTGGATACTGTATCGGCGCGGGCGATACTGGCGGATGCGGTGACGGAAGCCACCGCCGTGGCGAATGCGCTGGGGGTTTCACTGCCACATGCCGACCCGGTGGCGCAGGTGCTGCAAGTGGCAGAAGCCACCCGCGAAACGTGCTCGTCCATGCTCAGCGATGTGAGCCGCCGCAGTCGCACCGAAATTGACGCCATCAACGGCGAAATTGTGCGGCGCGGGGCGGCACGGGGTATTTCTGTGCCGGTGAATCGCACGCTGGTGCGGCTCATCCACGCGCTGGAGGCGGGTTATCCCGCTGACGGAAAGGGGTAACGCATCCGGCAGAGATTGCCCCGCGATGCCCAGCGGGAACTTTCTTTTCGGCACGAGTTTGGACACCTGCAAACGCTGCCGCTGGCAATTGTGGCGACAGTTTTGCTGCTGAACTTATTGAAACTTTTTGTGTGTTTGAAATTCAGCCACGAATTTTCACAAATTTCACGGATTTTAAATGTCATTCCGGAATTTCCCGCAGGGAAATATCCGGAATCCATAGCAAAACACCGTGGATTCCCGCGAAAGCGGGAATGACATTTAAAAATTGCCAATGGTTTCTGTAATTTTGGCACATTTTTCAAAAGGTTCATTTAGTTCAAAGTAAAGAGACCGGTGGGAACGTC
>JALVZI010000471.1 GCA_027022125.1 Anaerolineae bacterium
GGAAGGCACGGTCGAAGGGCGCATCACCCGCGCCCCCGCCGGTGACGGCGGTTTCGGGTATGACCCCATCTTCTGGGTTCCCGAATACGGCAAAACGCTGGCGCAGGTTTCGGCGGCGGAAAAACACCGCATCAGCCACAGAGGGCGCGCCGCCCGCGCCGCCATCCCCATTTTGAAAAAACTGGCAGAAGAAGGGTAACAAAAAAGCGGCTATCCACCCGGACAGCCGCTTTTTCTATCTCTATCTCATTTGTTGAATTTCGGATACAACCACCCGCCGACACCGCCCAGCAGTGCCGCCACCACAATACCCCCCGCGCCGCAGACAAACAGCGCGGCGATGACCATGCTGATTGCCGACAGCAATTGTTCGGTGATACCCGATTGCGCCATCGAAGCCAGTTGTGCATCGGAAAATTGGGTGAGGACACCCGCTCCCACCTGTTTGAATGTGACCCCAAAAGCCGCCATCAGCATCGAAACCAGCCCGGACACTGTTCCGGCGACGATGCCCGCCAGCACCCCCGCGTGAAAACCGTCGCGCGGCGTTTTTACCAGCGCTCCGGCGAACATCGCCGCGGCAATACCGGTGACAATCCACACGGTGATGAACGCCGGGGGGATGAGCACGGTTCGCAGCCACGAAAACGCGATTTGGTTCACCAGCAGCAACAGCGAGGCGGCAATTCCCCCGCCCACACCGGCTTTGATGGCTGCATTCAGCAGGATATTCACTGTGGCGTTAACCACTTTTTGGTTGGTTGATGATTTTGCTGTCAAAAGTTACTCCTTTTCATCCGCCGATGCGGTGGAAATGCGCAGAGCATTATAGCATAGTTGCCGGAAATTGCGAAAGTGAGCATAAAAAAACGCGCTGCCCGCGAGAGCAGCGCGTTTGAATGACAGGTGGATTACATCATTCCCATTCCGGGTGCGCCACCGGCGGGGGCGGCGGGTTCGGGTTCGGGAATGTCGGTGATGAGCGCTTCGGTGGTGAGAATCATGCTGGCAATGGATGCCGCATTCGAGATGGCGCTCTTGGTTACTTTGGCGGGGTCGATGATACCCGCTTTAATCATATCTTCAAATTCTTCGCTCAGCACGTTAAAGCCAATGTTGCTGCCGTTGTCGCCATTGCGGCGGCGAACTTCTTCCACGATGACCGCGCCATCGAAACCGGCGTTTTCAGCCAAACCGCGCATCGGGGCTTCCAGCGCGCGGCGCACAATTTTAATGCCGGTGTTGATGTCGGGCACGTCGTGGGTCAGATCTGCCAGCGCTTTTTGGGCTTTGATGAGTGCCACACCACCGCCGGGAACCACGCCTTCTTCCACTGCGGCGCGGGTTGCGCTCAGGGCGTCTTCCACGCGGTGTTTCTTTTCTTTCAGTTCGGTTTCGGTGGCAGCACCCACACCGATGACCGCCACGCCACCGGCGAGTTTCGCCAGGCGTTCCTGCAATTTTTCGCGGTCGTAATCGCTGGTGGAGTTTTCAATTTCGGCGCGAATTTGGTTGATGCGCCCTTGAATGGCTTCTTCGCTGCCGGCGCCGCCAACGATGGTGGTGTCATCTTTGGTGGACGAAACTTTTTCGGCAGTGCCGAGGTCGTCCAATGTGGCGTTGCTCAGGTTTTTGCCGATTTCTTCACTGATGACTTCGCCGCCGGTCAAAATGGCGATGTCTTTCAGCATGGCTTTGCGGCGGTCGCCAAAGCCGGGGGCTTTCACTGCCAGTACGTTCAGCATACCGCGTAGTTTGTTCAGCACCAGTGTTGCCAGCGCTTCGCCGTCAACGTCTTCGGCGATGATGACCAAATCGCGTTTGCCGGTTTGGATGAGTTTTTCCAAAATAGGAACCAAATCTTGCGCCGACGAGATTTTCTTTTCGTGAATGAGAATGGAGGGATTTTGCAACTCGGCGGTCATGCTTTCGGAATCGGTGATGAAGTACGGGCTGATATAGCCGCGGTCGAACTGCATCCCGTCCACATACGAGGTTTCAAATTTCAGACCTTTGCTTTCTTCCACGGTGATGACGCCATCTTTACCGACTTTTTCCATCACTTCGGCGATGAGTTCACCGATTTCTTTGTCGGCGGCGGAGATGCTGGCGACATCGGCGACGTTTTCGCGCCCTTCAACGGGGATGGACATTTCGGCGACGGCTTCGGTGGCTTTGCGGGCGGCAATTTCTATACCGCGTTT
>JALVZI010000472.1:0-2276 GCA_027022125.1 Anaerolineae bacterium
GATGGTTCAGCGCATCGAGCCGTTCCTGTCCCCATGAAATACCGCGACGTTTGGCAATAGTTTCCAGCGATGCATCGAGATACACCAGCACATCGGTGGGATTGATGCGCTGCCACATATCGGGCACGTATGAGTGTTCCTGCGAAATGGCGCGAATGTTGAACTCATCGCGCAGGTTTTTCACCAGTGTTGATTTGCCCGCGCCGCAGGGACCCACCACCCCGACTCGCAGTTGTTTGTCCATCACGCCTCGCTCACAGCGGAAATTCGATGTGCAGACGGCGGGTATTGTTGCCATTCTTTTTGGGTAAAACCGCCGCCACCAGCACGCTGATGTCATCCAGCGGGCGACCCTCATCGAGCGTTTGCGCCGCATCATAAATGGCATCGGCAACCACCTGCGCCGGTGCGTTCCCATCCGGGCAAACTTCCCGCAGCAGCGCGGGCACATCCAGCGATTGCGAGCGCCGCGCCCCCGCCGACAGCACACCATCGGTAAAAACGACCACTACCATCGGCGCTTCCAGCGGCAATTCGGTCACAATCGGTTTGGTATTGCGATAGATGCCCACCTGTTTCGATTCCTCGTCCAGCACGGTGATACCATCGGGGCGAACCACATAAACGGGGCAATGGCTGTTGCGCGACAGCACCAGCGTGCGGCTGACCATATCCACTGAAACGATATTCAGCGTGGCAGAGACCTTTCCCTGCCGGTGGGTAACGAGATAATCGTGCGCGGCGCGGGCGGCAGCGCCATCGCGGACGCCTTCTGCCAGCAAACTGATGGCTTTGCGCGCCACCATGTTACTGATGCGTTTGGCACTCCGCCCGGAACGCTGACCGTCCACCAGCACGAAAGACATACCGCCCTGCGGACGTTCCACCATTTCCAGCGTGTCGCCACTTTCAGCGGTGGCATATTTGTTTATTTTTGCGACGGCAACTTGTAACTGCACGACTGTTCTCCAAGATTTGTCATTGGTTATTGGTCATTGGGCATTGGTCATTTGTCATTCGTCACTTGTCCCTTGCTGATTGCCACCCTGCCACCTTGAAACCTTGAACTTTGAACTTTGAACTAAAAACTGACCACTGACCACTATTATACCGCTAATTGCAGGCAATAAAAAACGGCTATCGGTATGATAGCCGTTTTTTGCAATCGAACGCTTTTACGGCAAATCCGCCAGCGCTTTTTGGGCAATTTCCACCCACTGCGGGTTATCGCTGATTGAGATGAATTTCTGCAAATCGGCTTTCGCCAAATCGGTTTCCCCCAAATCGGCATAAATCAACCCGCGATTGAGATATGATGGCGCGGCGGTCGGGTCGAGATTGATGGCATACGAAAAATCTTTCAGCGCGTCATCGGTGCGCGCCAGCGTGTAAAAAAGCACGCCGCGATTGAAGCGTGCCGCCACCGAATCGGGGCTGAATTGCACGGCTTTGGTCAAATCGTCCAATGCTTTGTCCAACTCGCCGCGCTGCTGGTAAATTTGCCCGCGATTGGTGTACAAATCGGCGCTGCCCGGTTCCAAATAAATGGCTTTATCGTAATCGGCAAGCGCAGATTCCGTCTGCCCAAGCGCCAAATATGCCGACCCGCGCCCTGCCAGCGGCAGCGCCCAGTGTGGGTTGGCATCAATAGCGATGGTGTAATCTTCAATAGCCGTATCGTAATTGCCCATCCCCATATTTGTCACCGCGCGGTAGTAGTATAGCCCGCTATCTTTCGGGGTGAGTTCAATTGCCTGTGTCAGCAGTTTTTGTGCGGCATCGAAATTGCCCAACTCTATCTGGTCGAGTGCCGCCGCCTGCAAAACTTTCGCCTGATTGATTTGCTGCTGTTCCGCCGGGCTGACAGTTGGTGTGGCTCGTGTGGTGGTGAGCCACCAGCCCAGCACCATCACCAGCAAAAAAACCGTGCCCCCGACAATAGCGCCCACTGTCCACGCCCGACGGGAAATCGGTTTGGCGAAATTTGCTCTCAATGTCCGTAAACTCATTTTTTTCACCTTTCGGTTGGTATTTGCACGCTTTGTTCCGATTCCCTCCGCTATCAACCGGAACAAAATTTGCAAAAAGGGGTTCCCGGCTCGCCGGAGAGAGAAACGAGCCGGGAACATTGTGACATATTAGCTAGCGATTGGCAAAGAAGACTGCGCCACCGCCAATTGCCAAACCGAGCACCATCGCGGCAATAATCCAGATGATGACCGATTGGTTCGCCGGGGCGGCAGATTCGGCTTCGCCTGCGCCGGATTCGGATGCGG
>JALVZI010000472.1:2286-7355 GCA_027022125.1 Anaerolineae bacterium
CTTCCAGAGCGGCTTCGGCTGTCGCGGCTTTCGATTCTGCCGCAGCGGCTTGCGCTTCTGCGGTTGCCGCGCTCGCTTCGGCTTCGGCGAGTTTCTGATTCGCCTGATCCAATTCTTCCTGCGTTGGTCCGTCGGGGGCAGTGGGAGCCGGTGCGGCTTCCGGTTCAGCCACAGCACTCTGGATGACTTGATTCATGACGTTGATGTGCTGTTCGTCATTCATCACTTTGCCAAATTTGGCAATAACTTTGTCATTCCAGAAGGTTGCGTCTGCCATATTTTGATGGCAGCCCATGCACACGCCGGTGCGTTCCATCCGGTCGCGCTGTTCCGGGTCTAACGGGCGAGAATCGGGCCAGTGAGAACCGACCGTCATCAGTTGTTCGCCGGTTTCCGGGTCGACAATCTGGCTCAAGTCCATCGTCAGATCGGGAATGGCGGGCATTTGCACTTTGGCGTTTTTCGCCATAATGCTACCGTCGGGGTTTTCTAAATCAACATAACGGTCTTGGTTGTACCCTTGCAGGTAGCGTCCGCCCTGAATACCGTAACCCAACGCTTTGGGGTTGTTATGGCAACTTTCGCAGCTGCGGGCTTGCCGACCGCTGGTATGCGGTTGAACCGGTGCCATATCCATACCGCGTTGACCGTTTTCGCCGCCACCTTCGGTGTTGGGCGGGGTACGCCCGATTTCGTTGTGAGTCAGAGTGGTGCCGTCGGGACCAATCACGGTGAAGATAACCTGGCAGCCGGGCATCAGCGGGGTAACGCGCCCTTCGCCGTTGATACCGAGAATCGGTTCTTCCCAGCGCAGGTACGAGCGGCTTTCATAGACTTTCCCCGGTGATTTGACGATGTTGTTGGTGCCGTTGGGGTTTTTGTCGTTGCCCGATGCCACCCAGTCGGTGTCCATCAGCGCGTTGCCGTCTGCATCCACCGAGAATTTCACTTGGACGTGACAGCCATAGCACTGCGGCGCCCAGTCGGAGTGGCAGGCGTAGCATTCCAACTTGTCCATATGCTGCTCAATTTTGCCCATTGCCACTTCGGCGTCCATATTCTTCCACGTGCCTTCGTCGTTGAGTGTTTTTAACAGCGGCACAAAGAAGTCTTTGCCGGTTGCCGAGTGAACCACGACTTTTCCGTCTTTGGTGCGAACCACATTTCCGAACGGGTTGCCGCGCGCGGTGAGCAGGTAGCCGTCTTCGGCATCGTAAATGGTGCCAAAGGTGCTGACCAAATCGGTGAAACCACCCACGCCGCGAGCATCTTGCGGCAAATCGCGTCCAAATTCTTCACCGAACCCGATGGGCAGTTCCCACGGATATTTTTTCGGTGTGCCGTGGCAGTCGGAGCATTCAATTTCTACCTGTCCCAGCGTGGTGCCGAAGATGCTGCCGTCGCCATGCATATCGATGGTGGTGTGGCAGTCTTGGCACAACATACCGCCTTCCGGGTTTTCCGGTCGGCTTTGGCGTTCGTGATGCAGGTCGTCTTTGATGAACAGGTATTTTTTGGTGTGGAGTTTCGGCTGTTTGTCGCCATTCTCATCATACGGCGTGCCATACGGGAATTCCATTAACCCTTGATAGCTCACGCCGATGCGTTTACCGCGGTTGTGACAGGAGTTACACGTTTCGGTGGGAATACCGTTGCGCGCTTCTCGCGTGCCCTGAATGGTGTGGAAAAGCAGGTGACCCGGTTCATCTTTGGGGATGGTGGGGTCTCCGCCTTCGTAAAGCCCTTCGTTGCTGTACGGAATGTGGCATGATGAACAGCCGGTGCCACGCCAGTCGCCGCGTTTTTGACGCGGTTGCACGGCGGTGTGACAGCGGTTACACTGCTGGCGGTGATAGGTGAACGCCGCCAGTTTGGGGTCGGCAACAATTTCGTCGACGGTGGGGTTGGGCAACACTTCCAGCGATTGCGGGAATTGGTCGGGGTAGGCGTTTTTGAATTCGTGCATGTAATTTTTGTATGTGTCCGTGCCCCATTGCGTTTCCGAACCTTCGACATCATAGTTGCCGTAACGCACTTTGCGGTCGCGGGCGACGCCCCATGCCCACAGATTCCCCTGAATTTTACCGGCTTCGGTGTTCATCAGCGCGCGTTCCAAATTGTGCGCATATCCGGGGTGACATTGCCCACACGTGTTGGGTGCTACCCAAATGTTGCCGGGGTCAGGGTAGAACATATCGAACGGCACGGTGTCGGGTGCGCCGCTGTGCGCTTTGTCTTTGTCTTCTGTTTCGGCGGGATTACCACCGTGGCAGGTGGTACATTCGCCTTTGGCATTTATCAGTTGCATCATTTGGCTGTCCGGCTCGCGGATGGATTCAATCCCCGCGTGACAGACCAAACATCCTTCAGATTCGCCTTCGACATATGAGAGGCTGGTCATGGTGGGACCCTCGGCAAAAACCGGAACCCCCGCGACCAACATCGCCATTGCCAGCAAAGCGAAAGAAATTATGAGCAAAGTGTATCGTTTCACTTTCCTCACCTCCTCGTGACATTAAATATTGAGTGGCTGCAATCGGTTGAGTTTACTCGCGTGGCACCTCCTTTCGCTCTCCGTATGGCTTGTGTAACGTGCAATTTTGTGACATGTGCACACTACACCCAGTTTTACAATTTTACATTATTCAGTTTAACATTTTTCAGGGAAAAAACAATCACCCCGCAGGATGATTGTGGTCATCCACAAGGATGATTTTTGGGAGATAGGGATAGGGATAGGGATAGGGATAGGGATAGAGATAGAGATAGAGATAGGGATAGGGATAGGGATTCGCTGAATCGCTTATTCGCTTATTCGCAAATTCTCCCGTTATTTCACCGGTTGCCCGTCAATCGCGCAGAGCACCGCCGTTCGACCGGTGTCGGTGTGATATTCATACACTTTGCCGCCCGCTTTCACTTTGACGAGATAGCCGGGCGTTATCACCTGTGCATACATCATTCCCGGGCGCGGGCAACCGAGACTGCTGTCGCGCCACTGCTGCGATGTTGCCTGCAATACCTGCACGTCGGCGGCGGAAAGGGCGGTGTTATCTGCCAGCAGTTGTTTGGTCACCAATTCGACCATTTTTGCCGCCGTGTCATCCAGTTTGGCAGTGTCCATCGCTGCGTCTCCTCCAATTTCCGTTTTCAGCACCGGCGAAACCGGCGTCGCCACCGGCGAAATGTTCGCATCTGCTGCCGAGCCGCCACTGCCGGCAATGGGAATCATCACCTGCTGTTGAGTGGGCTGCGGCTGAACGGTCGGCGGGGCGGCAACCGCCTCCGATTCCACCTGCTGCGGCGTGGCGTTCTGTCCGCACGCGGCGAGACTGATTGCCAAAATTATCAGTATTGAAACTACCATCCACTTTTTCACTGTTCACCTCGATAATGGGCAAATTTGCGAATGGGCGAATGAGCGAATGGGCGAATGAGCGAGTCAACGAGTCAGCGAGTCAATGAGTCAGCGAGTCAACGATTCAGCGAATCCCTATCCCTATCCCTATCCCACAACCCATATTCATCACTCATCACTCATCACTCATCACTCTTCACTCTTCACTCTTCACTCTTCACTCTTCACTATAACAACGTTATTCTACCCATCAAAGTTCCGGGCGCAATTATTGCCCCCAGCCGAGCACCCGTTCATCATTGAACGCATACTCAATCTGCAAACGGTCATTCACCGCATCGCTGAACATCGGGCGCTGGTTCGAGCCATCCACCCCCATCACCCACACTTCCCAGCGTCCGGTGCGGTCGGTCAAAAATGCAATTTCCGAACCATCGGGCGAAAATACCGGCGACACATTATTCCACGCCGGTTTTTCATCCACCGCCGTGACCCACAGCGGCGTTTCGGTGAGCCGCACCCGTCCGCTGCCGTCCGCGTTCAGCCGGTGAATATCCCAGTGGGTATCCTGCCGGTATGTCACCGCGATGAACCGCCCGTCGGGCGAAAAAGTGGGCAAGCGGTCATTCGGGTCATCGGTCAGCGGTTCAGCCGTGCCGCTATTCACATCGGTTGCCACCAAACCGCTATCGCCCACCGCACTGACCACCCGCCACGGGTTGGCGGGGTCCCACGCCGGAGAAAAGGCATATTGCCCGGCGGGCATATCTTCAAACGAGCCATCCGCCACGGTGATGATGCGCAATTGCCAGTGGGCATCGGGCGGCATCCACCAGCATAAGAAAGGCACGGGCTGTCCGTTCATTATCCGAATTTCGGTTTCGATGTCATAAGCCTGCCAGTAGTTGAAATTCGGTCTACCGTTGATTAACGAGCGGCACTCGCGGTGGGCATCCTGCGTGCCGCCGCGCTGAAAGTTAACCGCGATTTTTTGGCTGTCCGGCGACCAACTCGGATTTTTCAACAGCCGAATCTCGCCCGCGACGGGACGCTCGCCGCTGCCATCGGTGTTGATGACATACACCGTGCCTTCCGCGCCCTGCCAGCGGGTGAATGCCACCCGCTCGCCATCGGGAGACAGCGCGGGGTCAATGCCGGATGTGACACGGTGCAGATTCGAGCCGTCGCGGTTGAGCATCATAATATCGCCGCCGCTTTTCAGTTGAACCAGCAATCGCCCGCCAACGGTGGTATTTTTCGCCAGAACCGGCACTGCGGCGGGTTGGACGGATGTTTCGGCAGTTGAAACACCATCGGTCACATCCAGAAACTCCGGGTTCACCCAGCCGACGGTTCCGGCGGCGGTGCGAACCTGCACCCATCCCGACGCGGCATCGGTTGCCAAAATCTCTACCGTGTCACCCAGATGGACTTCTTCCAGAATATCGAATCCCGCGCCCGCACCCGCGCGGACATTCAGCCCGTAACTGGTCACCGTGCCGGTGGGCAGGGTGGGAGTCGGCGTGGGTGGAATCGGGGTGGCGGTGGGCGACGGTTGGGTCGGTGCAGGGGTGGCGGTCGGTGCGGGGGCATCTGCCGCCGAAACCACCGCCGTTTCCGTGCCGGTCAGTTGCGCCGCCAATTCGAGCGCCTGTTTCGGGAAGGGGGTCGGTGTGGGCGACGGTTGGGTCGGCACGGGAGTGGGAAAATC
>JALVZI010000473.1 GCA_027022125.1 Anaerolineae bacterium
CCCGACCGCCGCGATATGCCCGTGCTGTTTCGCGCCGAGCAAATCGCCCGCGCCGCGAATTTCCAAATCGCGCATGGCAATTTTGAATCCCGCACCGAGTTCGCTGGCTTCCCGGATGGCTTCCAGTCGTTTGCGCGCCACTTCCGGCAATTTGTAATTTTTGGGAACAAGCAGGTAGGCGTAACTCTGCACGGCGGCGCGCCCCACCCGCCCGCGCAGTTGATAGAGTTGCGCCAGCCCGAACCGGTCGGCGCGGTTGATGATGATGGTATTCACGTTGGGAATGTCCAGCCCGCTTTCGATAATGGTGGTGCTGACCAGCACATCATATTCCCCCGCCGCAAAATCGAGCATAACTTTTTCCAATTTCCGCTCCGACATTTGCCCGTGCCCGATGACCACCCGCGCTTCCGGCACCAGTTTTCGGATGCGCTGCGCCATCGCATCAATACCCATTACCCGATTGTGAACGAAATAAACCTGCCCGCCGCGGTCAATTTCGCGCAGAATGGCGGTGCGGATGAGCGTATCATCGGCGGTGGCGACGGTCGTTTTTATCGGCAGACGTTCTTCCGGGGGGGTTTCAATCACGCTCATATCGCGCACGCCCGTCAGCGACATATGCAGTGTGCGCGGGATGGGGGTGGCGGTCAGCGTCAGCGTATCCACATTGACGCGCATCTCTTTCAGCCGCTCTTTGTGTGCCACGCCGAACCGCTGCTCTTCATCCACCACCAACAGCCCCAAATTTTTGAAAACCACATCTTTTTGCAGCAAACGGTGTGTGCCGATGACAATATCCACTTTGCCCGATGCCAGCCCGCGCAGAATTTCGTCCGTTTCGCGGCGGGTGCGGAACCGCGACAGCATTTCTACCGTGACGGGATACGCCGCCAACCGGCTGCGAAACGTGGCGAAATGCTGCTGCGCCAGCACGGTGGTGGGCACCAAAATTGCCACTTGCGCCCCATCCATCACCGCTTTGAACGCCGCTCGCAGCGCGACTTCCGTTTTTCCATACCCCACATCGCCGCAGATGAGCCGATCCATCGGGCGCGGTCTTTCCATATCGGCTTTCACATCCGCCAGCGCGCGCAGTTGGTCTTCCGTTTCCACATACGGAAAACTCGCTTCCAATTCGCGCTGCCATTCGGTATCCGGGCTGAACGCCCGCCCCGGCACAACTTTTCGCGCGGCATAAATGCGCAGCAACTCGTCGGCAATTTCGGCGACGGCGGTGCGCGCCCGTTTTTTCACTCGCGCCCAATCCGCCGTGCCCAGCCGGTTGATTTTCGGCGGGGCGTCATCCACCCCGACATACCGCGACAGACGGTCGGATTGGTGGATGGGAACATACAGCGTGTCGTTTTGGCTGTATTCCACCTGCAGATATTCCCGCTCGATACCGTCAAAA
This sequence comes from Anaerolineae bacterium, assembly GCA_027022125.1. Classification (GTDB taxonomy): domain Bacteria; phylum Chloroflexota; class Anaerolineae; order 4572-78; family 4572-78; genus JANTHQ01. The sequence continues at coordinate 1,415 of JALVZI010000473.1, forward strand.
TCAAGTTTGACCAGCCCGCGGAAAATACCGATACCGTGTTCAATGTGTACCACATAATCGCCGGGGCGCACATCGGAAAAAAATGTTTCGGGGGCGATACCTTTTTGGCGGCGCGGGCGACGGCGCGGCTGGGGTTTGCGGTCGCCGAAAAGTTCCGCATCGGTGAACAGCGACAGCACCGGCGCAGACCCTTCGCGCGGGCGGAGCAGCCAGCCTTCCAGCACCGAGCGGTTGAAAACGGTGATACTGCCCGGCGGCGGGGGCACATCCAGCGCATCCAGCGGCGGAGCGGTGATATTTTCGTTTGCCAGAAAATCGCTCAACCGCGCCGATTGGCGGCTGGTGACAACCACCCGCTCGCCCGCTTTTTTGCGGCGCAGCAGTTCCGCGATGGCAGGTTTTATCTGCCCGCCGAAAACGGGCGGCGCGCCGAACACCCCTTCCAGCGAAATATCGGCGGCGGGAGGCAGGTCAGCGCGGTCTGTCCAATCGTCAAAACCGAGCGTCAGCGGGGCGCGGGCTTTCAGCGCATCCGCCAAAAATTGCCAGTTAAAATACGGGGCGGGCATATCGGGCGGCAGGGTATAGCGGCTGACCATATCGGCTTTCAGGGTTTCCGCCTGCGTCTGCAAATCGTCCACCACCGTTTCCAGTTCGGCGGGATTTTCAATGATGACCAGCGCATCGGCGGGGAGAAAATCGAGAATGGTTGCCGCCGATGCGCACATCAGCGGCAGCAGATTTTCGATGCCGCGAAAACCGGTTCCGGCGGTGAGCATGGTGTGCAG
>JALVZI010000474.1 GCA_027022125.1 Anaerolineae bacterium
CCGTGCCGCCCACCGTCACCGAAGGCAGTATCACCATCAACACGTATGATTACCAATCGGCGCTGGTCCCCACCCAGCCGGATGACCCGGTTTACCCGTACCCCCGACTCGACCACGGGCGGGTCGGTGCGCCGTTGCCGCAAACCTACCGCACCATCGTGCTGGAAAATCGCTACACGCAGTTGACCATCCTGCCCGATTTGGGCGGTCGTATTTACAAATGGATTGACAAAACCAGCGGACGCAATCTTTTTTACCAAAACCCGGTCATCAAACCAACCCAATGGGGCAATCGCGGCTGGTGGCTGGCAACCGGCGGGATGGAATGGGCGCTGCCCACCGATGAGCACGGGTTGAGCGAGGCTTCGCCGTGGGATTACGAAACCTATCAGGATGGCGAAAATGCGGGCGTGGTGCTCGGCAATACAGAAAAACACAGCGGCTTGCAATCGGAAATCATCATCAGTTTGGATACCGACCATAATTATTTCACGCTCATTCCGCGCATTTTCAACCCCACCGATGCGCCGGTGAATTACAAATTTTGGATAAACGGGATGTTCACGCTGGGCGCGCCGAGCCTGACTCCCGGCATTGAATTTGTGCTGCCCACCGACAGCGTCACCATCCACAGCACTGGCGACCCAACCCTGCCCGCGCCCGGCGAAACGATGCCGTGGTCCGTGTTCAACGGGCGCGATTTCAGCCGGTATGACAATTGGACAAACTATCTGGGCATTTTTGCCGCACCGCACGCCACCGCCGATTTTATGGGGGCGTACAATCACACCACCAATTTGGGTGTGGCGCGCATCTTCCCCGCCGACATCGCTTCCGGGGCGAAAATTTTCGGGCTGGGCGACCTCGACCCGTCGCTGTGGACGGATGACGGCAGTCGCTATTTTGAACTGTGGGGCGGTGTCGCGCCGACATTTTGGGATGAGCGCACGCTCAACCCCGGCGAGTGGATAACATGGCAGGAACGGTGGTATGCCGTCGGCGATATGGGCGGGTTTAAAATTGCCACCGAAGATGCCGCACTGAATTTGGGGCTGACCGCCGATTCGATGGAAGTTGCCGCCATCAGCACCCATCCGCTGGCAGGCACGCTGATTTTGCGCAACGGCGAAACGGAAGTGACGCGCTGGGGCGTGACACTGTCGCCTGCGCTGCCGTTTCGGGGTAGTTACACCCCCGCCGCCGCAGATTTGACCACCGCCGATTGGAATCTGTCGCTGCTGGATAGCACCGGGCAAAAGGTGGCATCGCTGGGGGATGCACCTGCACCGGTTGCCGTCGCCGCACCGACCCCCACCCCGTCCGCCGCACCGGTCGTTCCGGTAAACAATCTGCCCCCGGTGTGGGATTCGCGGCTCGACGAGTTGGGCATCACGCTCACCCGCGCACAGGCTCAGCCCGGTCAGCCGGTGTACCGTCTGGTGGCGGCGCGGTTTCAGGATGAAACCGAATCGAAAATGATGCATCACATTTTCATCGAAGTTATTGACGAATATGGACAAAGGATGTTAAATATCCCTGTGGTGATGGCATGGGCAGACGGGCAAGCCACCGCCGTCACCGAAAATAAACCCGCACCGGAATACGCCACCAATTTCCCGATGTACGATTATCTGGGCAAGTATTCGGCGTATGTGGGTGGCGCACCCAGCGATGTGGTCAGCGGGATGGGCTTGCCCGCACATCATCATGTCAGTTTTTTACTCACCTTTCAACGGCAGTGACCAATGACTGAAGCCACGCTTTTGATTATTGATGACGAACCGATGGTTCGTGAATTTATGCAGCGCATTTTTGAGGCAAACGATTACTCTGTGTTGATTGCCGGGTCGGGGCATGAAGCGCTGGAAACACTCGATGCCAAACCGAACGTTGATGCCATTTTGTTGGATGTCCAATTGCCGGATATTGACGGGTTCACCGTGCTGGAAGACATTCGCCATAACCCTGCCACTGCCGATGCGCGGGTTATTATGCTCACAGGGGTGGAAGAAAGCGATGTCGCCGCTCGAGCGTTCCGCGCGGGAGCAGCGGATTTCATCGCCAAACCATTTTCTCCCGATGAATTGGTGGCGCGGGTGCAAACTCATATCGAGTTGAAGCAAACTCAGGATGCACTGCGCAAAAGAACAGCGCAATATCGGGCACTGTTGGCAGAAACCAACGATGCCGCATTGGTGATGATAGAAAACATCACCGAGATGATTGTGCGGCTCACGGCAGAAGGTATCTGCCTGTATGTTTCGCCCGCCAGCGAAAAAATACTGGGGTATCATCCCGATGAACTGGTCGGCGTGCCACTGTACGGACTCATCCATCCGGAAGACCGCGAACATTTGCAAGTGATGGACCCGCCGCTGCTGTCACTGAAAGAACCATCCATCATCACTGTGCGGACGCAGCACAAAAACGGACATTACGTATGGCTTGAAGTCAGCATTCAATCATCGCTCAGCCGCCCGCACGAGCGCATCGCCGTGGTGCGCAATATTACCGAACGCAAGCAATATGAAGAGGCATTGCGACAAGCATACGATGAAATGGAACAGCGCGTCCGCGAGCGCACCGCCGAATTGATCCGCACCAACAATTTACTGAAGCAAGAAATTATCGACCGCAAACGCGCCGAATTTTTGCTGGAAAAAGAACGTGCCGAACTCGCACTGCGGGTGGAAGAAAGCACCGCAGAATTGCGCGCAACCAACGCCGCATTAGAACAAGCCAATCGGCTGAAGGATGAATTTTTGGCGAGTATGAGCCACGAACTGCGCACACCATTAAATGCCGTGCTGGGGCTGACCGAGTCGCTGCAAGAAGAAGTTTACGGCGAAATTAACCCGGAACAGGCAAAAGCGCTGAATGTCATCGAAGAAAGCGGCAGACATTTGCTGAATCTCATCAACGATATTCTGGATTTGTCTAAAATTGGCGCGGGGAAATTGAATTTGGACATTCAACCTATCAGTGTTGAAAATGTGGTTGTTGCCAGCACACGTTTTATCAAAGAAACCGCCACCAAAAAACAAATTACCATCAGCACCTCTATTGCCCCCGAAACTACCATTGTAAACGCCGACCAGCGCCGTTTGAAACAGATGCTGGTTAACCTATTAAGTAACGCAGTAAAATTTACCAACCCCGGTGGTAAAATCGGGTTGGATATTTATGGCAACAAAGAAACAAACGTCATCCATTTTACCGTATGGGATACCGGCATCGGTATTGCCAAAAGTGATTTGCAAAAACTTTTCCGCCCGTTCACCCAACTCGACAGCAAATTGTCGCGGCGGTACAGTGGCACGGGGCTGGGGTTAACTTTGGTGCAGAGGATGGCAGAAATGCACGGCGGCAGTATCTCGGTAGAAAGCACGCCGGGCGAAGGCAGCCGGTTCACCATTTCGCTGCCGTGGCATTTGCCCGATACCACCCCGCCTCCCGGTATCCCCGTCAACACCATCGATGGGAAAATTACCCCCGCCAAAAAGCTCGCCCGTATCCTGCTGGTAGAAGACAGTTTTGTCAATATGCAAATGATATTGATATATCTGCAGAAAATGGGGTACGACGTTATTGTGGCTCACACCGGCACCGAAGCGCTGGAAATGGTAGAACAATACCACCCCGATTTGGTGCTGATGGACATCCAAATGCCAGAAATGGACGGACTGGAAGCCACCCGCCGAATTCGGTTGAACCCAGAAACGAAACGCCTGCCCATCATCGCCTTGACGGCGCTGGCAATGCCTGGCGACCGCGAACGGTGCATCGCTGCAGGCGCAAATGATTATTTGAGCAAACCAATCAGTCTGAAAAAATTAACACACACCATTCAGAAACATCTGAGGTAACAAATGAGCACGAAATTTGCCGAAAACACCATTTTAGTGGTGGATGATGACCCCACGGGACGCGAAGTGTTATACGGGCTGCTCACCGTTGACGGTTATCATGTTGAGTTAGCCCAAAGTGGCACCGAAGCCTTGCAAAAAGCCAACACCACCACCGACCTGATTCTGCTGGATGTGATGATGCCGGACATTGACGGCTTTGAGGTTTGCCGCCAATTGCGTCAAAACCCAGATTTGGCAGAAGTGCCCATTATTATGCTCACCGCGCTGGATGACCGCGATTCGCTGCTAGAAGGCATCGAAGCCGGCGCCGATGACTTTCTCTCGAAACCGTTTGACCGTCAGGAATTGCGCGCCCGCGTGCGCACCATCACCCGTCTCAATCGTTTCCGCCGGTTGGTCACAGAGCGCAACAAGTTTCAATGGGTTATTGACCACGCCGATGAAGGATATCTCATCATTGATAACAGCGGCGACATTCAATATGCCAACAGACAAGCTCGCATGTACCTAAACCTGCCCACCGACCCAAACGCGCCTATCACCCAACCATTTCAAACAATTGTCAAAGAACATTTCCGGCGCGAACCAAAAGCCGCGTGGGACACAAAACAAATTCTGTCTCCCTCTTCCAAACAATCTCCGCCCCGGTATCTGGTTCGTCCCGAAACCGACACCGCACATGCATTTTGGCTGCAAGTTGACTTTTTGCCCACCAGCAGTGCACTGGCGGCGCACCCCACCGACTGGATCATCCGCCTGCGTGACGTGACCACCAAAATGCTATTGCAACGCGATATGTGGCAATTTCAGGCAATGATTTCTCACAAATTGCGCACACCACTGGTTCCGGTTGTTGGCACAGCAAACCTGCTGGCGAGCGAAATAGAAAACTTCTCGAAAGAAGAAGTTTCGCTATTGGCGCAACGGGCAATAGACGATGTTGCCCGATTGCACGAAACAGTAGAAGATATTGTGCGGTTCACCGACATCACCCGGCAAGCCCCCATCACACAAATGCAGGGCATGCCCGTAACTCGCATCGAGCCGATGCTGCATTCGTTGAGCAAAACGCTGAAAATTGATAGTATCACCGTTTCGGGCAACGGGTTAACCACCAACACCACCGTTGCCGTTCCGGCAGAAACGCTGAACATCGTTTTTCAGGAAATTCTGCAAAATTCCAAAAAATTCCACCCGAAAAACACACCGAATATCGCCATCACCATTATTGCCAACGCCGATACCGTTAACGTGAAATTTGCCGATGATGGCGTTTCACTGTCGCCAGAACAATTAAAATACATCTGGACACCATACTATCAAGGCGAAAAATTTTTTACCGGTGAATCCAGCGGCATCGGTTTGGGCTTGCCGATGGTCGCTTCGCTGGTATGGAGTATAAACGGCGATTGTTTGGCATACAACCGCGACCCTGCCCCCGGTGTAGTCATCGAACTGCGGCTGCCCACCAAAAAACAACAGCGTGGAGAGTGAAAATGGACAAACGGAAACAAGCCCCGGCGCATATTTTGATTGTTGATGACGAGCCAACCAGCCGGTTCACATTGGAAGGGAAACTGCGCAGCGAACCCTACACGCTTTCGTTTGCCGTTAACGGGCGCGAAGCACTCGAAATGCTGGAAGAAATAAAACCGCACGTTATTTTAATGGATGTGATGATGCCGGAAATGGACGGGTTTACGGCTTGCCGTCACATAAAAAAGCACCCGCAGTGGAAAAACATTCCGGTCATTATGGTAACAGCGCTGGACGACCGCGATACCCTGCGCGAAGGGTTCAATGCTGGGGCAAATGATTTTGTCAGTAAATCTGCCAGTGCAATTGAACTGCGGGCGCGGGTGCGTTCGATGGTGCAGATAAAACATCAGTATGATGATTTGGCAGATTTACTGCGCATTAGAGAAGATATGGCAAATATGGTGGCGCACGATATGCGAAATCCACTGACAAGCATTTTGGGATACAGCCAATTACTGATAAAACTGGATTTGCCGCGCGATGAGGTTATCTCTTTTGCCGAGAAAATTCATTCAGAAACCCGGCGGCTCAGCGGATTTATTACCGATATGCTGCTGATGGCAAAAATGGAACACAATCAACTCATTCTCAACCCATCTCACGTCAGCGTTCAAAAAATATTGCGCACCACTCAAATCCACCACCAAATTCAGGCAGAAGCAAAAAAGATGACCATCGTTGTGGACGATGCCCCACCCGACACATTCATCGAAGTGGATGCGAACCTGTTTCAGCGGGTGATTGACAATCTGGTTTCAAACGCCCTGAAATACGCCCCGCAGGAAACCGCCGTCACCCTGCGAGCCATTCCCCAAAAAGATACAAACTCGCCGTACACTGTGCGCATCGAAGTGGCAGATGAAGGTCCCGGCATTCCCGATGAAAAGAAAAAAAGTATCTTCGGTAAGTTTGACACTGGCATACCGTTTTCAGAAACCGTCACTCAAATCGGATTGGGGCTGGCATTCAGCAAAACGGTCATCACGGCACACAATGGCAACATTTTCGTTACCGACAATCAGCCGCAGGGGTCTATTTTTGTAATAGAGGTGTAAAATGAATAATCGGGTAATATCCGTTTTAGTCGGTTTGATATTCTTTTTGTTCACCGTCGCCTGTGCCGGAACATCCATCGTTACCCCCGAACGCAATTTGCAAGAGTCAGTGCATTATTACATTTACGAACAGCAGCCGGTCAGCGGTGCAGCGTTTGTTCAATGGGCAGATGCTCATTTGAGCCGGTACTCGGCGAAACAGGTGCAAAAGGCGCTCTACACCGAAGGTAAACGGCAGGCAAAAGAGGGGCATCCGAATGCTGTGGCAGCGCTTAGCTTTGCCGACCAAGCATGGTCAAAAGAAAAAGGGTTGAAATATGACCGTGACCGCTGGGTAAAATTGCAAGAAACGGCAAAAGAAAATTTGCGGCAGGTTCCATCGGGCACGCTGCAGCTGTGGCCCCCCTCAAAATAAAAATAGTGACCGGCTTAACTGGCAAATCTTTTGGTTTTGCAAATTTCCGCCGATTATATTATAGAAAATTTCGGCTTGATGAAAAACCAGCCCTGATTGACTGACAATTTTTTTCTGACACCGGTTTTGCGGATTATCTTCGATTATGTTATGGCAAATCTCGGTTTGATAAAAAATCCGCCACAAATATTCACAAATTTTAAATGTCATTCCGGATATTTCCCTGCGGGAAATATCCGGAATCCACAGCAAAACATAGTGGATTCCCGCTTTCACGGGAATGACATCAGAGAAAATATAGCGAAAAACCACCTTTCATCCCTTTAAAAAACAATCTCAAACCAAATTTGGCACTTTTGCAAGAGGTCTACTGTTATTTTCTCACCTTACGCAGTTCGAGATTTGACAAGCATTCCATATTGTGTCATAGCGGATTTGCCCCCTCCCCCAAATTGGGGAAGGGGGGATACAGGGG
>JALVZI010000475.1 GCA_027022125.1 Anaerolineae bacterium
GGGCAAAGTATTGCGCTTCGCCATTTCATTATCACATTTTTATGAGATGCGGTCAATTTAACGAGTTACGTTTTTTGACGGGGCACGCCGCGGCGTGCCCCTGTTTTTATGCTACTGTGCGGCTGCTTCTTTTTTTAACAACTCGCCGATGCCGCCGAGACCACCCAAAATGCCGGTGGCTTCATACGGCAGAAAAACTTTGGTCGCTTCACCGTCGGCGATGCTTTCCAACGCCTCGAGGTATTTGATGGTGATGAGTTCCGGCGTGGGATGCTGCCCCTGAATGGCGGAATATACCGCTTTGATGGCAGAGGCTTCGCCCTGCGCCACTTTCCAGCGGGCTTCGGCTTCGCCTTCTGCCGCCAGTACCGTGGCGCGTTTCTTGCCTTCGGCTTCCAGCACGGCGGCTTGTTTTTTGCCTTCCGCTTTCAGCACTTGTGCCTCTTTGAACCCTTCCGCTTCCAGAATGGTGGCGCGGCGGTCGCGTTCGGCTTTCATCTGCCGGTGCATTGCCTGTGTCACGTCGGCGGGCGGTTCGATGCGCTGCAACTCGACGCGGGTCACATTCACGCCCCATTTGTCGGTGGCTTCATCCAAAATTTGCCGCAGACGGGTGTTGATAACTTCCCGCGAAGTGAGGCTTTCATCCAGCGCCAAATCGCCGATTAAATTGCGCAGGCTGGTTTGAGCCAGTTTTGTCACGGCGGCATAAAAGTTGGCAACTCTGTAAACAACTTTTACCGGGTCAACCACTTCATAATAGACCACCGCATCTACTTCGACCACCACATTATCTTTGGTGATAACCGCTTGTGGCGGTACATCCACCACCTGCTCGCGCATATCAACCTTTATCATTCGCTCGAAGAATGGCAATATAATCGCCAACCCGCTATCGGCGGTGCGGTTGTATTTTCCCAAAAACTCTACCAGTCCTTTTTGCCACGGTCGAACAATTCTGAACATTGCCAACTCCTTTCGCTAAAAATTAACTATGGTTCCACTGTACCACAGTTTCGCCGAAAAATCCTGACCGGAATGCAGTATCAGGCTGACATTGCTGACAGTTGCGAGGTAGCGGATTTCGGCGGATGGTGTATAATCGGGGTAGCAGACCGAGAGAATATCAGAAATGGAAGGAATATCCCGATGCGAAAGAATCTGAAATGGGCAATTCCGCTGTTGGCGGCGGTTATTGTTTTGGTGGTTTATCTGTACCCTGTACCCCGTGTACCGTTTGATGAACTGTTCGGCAAAGTGGATGCCGACAAAGTTGCATCGCTGAAAGCGTTTCGCCAAAAGCACCCGTTGCAGCAATTGGATGTTGACGGTGTGCAGTGGGAGTATGTCGCCTTTGGGCAGGGAAACGAAACCATTCTGTTTTTGCACGGTATGACCGGCGCGTACGACATTTGGTGGCAGGAAATGGAGGCGTTGCAAGACCGCTATCGGGTGATTTCCGTAACTTATTCGCCGGTTGACTCGCTGGCGGAACTGAGCGCGGGGGTGCGTGCTATTTTGCAGCAGGAAGGGGTCAGCCGGGTGAATATCGTCGGGTCGTCGCTGGGGGGTTATCTGGCACAGTATCTCATCGCCACCCACCCGGAAATGGTGACGCGGGTGGTGCTGGGCAATACCTTCCCCCCGAACGATATTATCGCCGAGAAAAACCGTTCCATCGGGGCAATTTTGCCCTATTTGCCAGAGTGGGTGGTTATCGGTGTTTTCCGCAATAGTTTTGAGAAAAAGATTTATCCTGCGGCGGGATATGATGAATTGACGCTGGCATATATGCTCGAACAATCGTATGGGCGGATGAGCAAAGCGCAGGTGGTGGGGCGGTTTCACTGCGTGATTGACCCGTTCACCCCGCCCGATTTGGCTGCGCTCGGCATTCCCGCGATGATTATCGAAGCCGACAATGACCCGCTGGTGGAAGAATCTCTCCGTGAAAAGTTGAAAGACACGTATCCTTCGGCGACGGTGCACACATTGCATAATGTGGGACATTTCCCGTATCTGAATCAACCCGAAGAATACACCCGCCTGCTGACGGAATTTTTTGCCGCGCCCGTGCCGCAATAGCGATGTTATTTTTGAACTAAATGAAATTTTTGAAAAGTATGTCAAAATTACAAAAATCATCGGTAATTTTTATGATGTCATTCCCGCGAAAGCGGGAATCCACTATGTTTCGC
>JALVZI010000476.1:0-309 GCA_027022125.1 Anaerolineae bacterium
CCCTCAAAGGGGGTGAGTTAGGGAGGGGGTGTATACCCTGAACTGTCACATTGGTGATTCGTTCCAATCTCCAATTGCCATCACAGCCCCAGCATCACCCGCGCGATGGAGAAATAGATGAACAGCCCGGTGGCATCCACCAGCGTGCTCATCACCGGACCCGATACAACCGTCGGGTCAATTTTCAATTTGGATGCAACCAGCGGCAGCAGCGAGCCGATACCGGTTGCCCACAGCACAATCCCGATGATGGAAGTGGCGACAGTCAGCGCCAGCGCGGGGTCGGGTTCCCAGGTGATGGCGCGGATA
>JALVZI010000476.1:319-2196 GCA_027022125.1 Anaerolineae bacterium
GATATATGCGGCAATCGCCATTCCCAAACCGAGCACCAGCCCGGTGCGTTCCTCTTTCCACCAAACTTTCAGCGCGTCGTGCCAATCAATTTCGCCGACCGCCAGCGCCCGAATGATGATGGCAGTGGTTTGCGAACCGGCATTTCCGCCCGTGCCGATGAGCAGCGGCACAAAAATGGAGAGTGCCACCACCGCTTGCAGTTCATCTTGAAAAAGCCGCATCACCGAACCGGTGAGCGTGGCGGTGAGAAAAAGCATCAACAGCCAGCCGATGCGTTTTTTGGTCATCGAAAGAATGCCGGTGTTCAGATAGGCTTTGTCGAGCGGCTCGCTACCGCCCAACCGCTGAATGTCTTCCGAGGCTTCGTCTTCCAGCACGTCTACCACATCATCGATGGTGATAACCCCCAGCAATTTGCCGTTTTCATCAATGACCGGCAGCGCCAGCAAATCGTATCGAGTCATCACCCGCGCGGCTTCTTCCTGGTCAACCCCGGCGGTCACAGCGATGACATCGGGGTCCATAATTTCTTCCAGCAGCGTGTCCGGGTCGGCGATGACCAAATCTCGCAGACTGACCACCCCCCGCAATTTTTGCTCGGCGTCTATCACAAAAAGATAATAGATGTTTTCGCGGTCGGGTTTCCAGTCGCGCAGAGCCTGAATGGCGGCGGCGGTGGTAGTACGGCGACGCAGCGCCAGGAACTCAGAGGTCATCAGCCCGCCGGCGCTGTCGTCGGCGTGCAGCAGTAGCGGGCGCACTTCGTCCGAGTCTTCCAGTTGCGCCAGCATTTCGTGCGCCTGTTCGGGCGGCAAATCGCCGAGCAGGTCGGCGGCTTCGTCCGGCTCCATCCCGTCCACAATACGGATGGCATCTGCGGGCGACATCGCCTCGACCAATTCTACGGCTTCGTCTTCGTCCAACTCTTCCAAAATATCGGCGGATTCTTCCACCGGCAATTCGGATAGCAGGGCGATTTGCTCGTCTTCATCCAACTCGGCGAAAACTTCCGCTTGGTCGGCGGGACGCAACTTTTCTATCAGTTTTGCGGCTTGAGAGAGGTTATTCTTTTCCAGCGCAGCGCGAACCTGCGCCAGAATGCTGTCTAAAATGGGAGCATTCATCGTTCACCTCCGGGTTTCCCCCGAAGGCGAACCGTCTGCCAACGGGGGTTAGGCTATTCGGTTGGCAGATTGTTGTCGGGACAGTTGTCCCAAGGTACTGGATGCGGAAATATCGTCCACTTTTACACCTTTTTAGGGTATGGTTTATTTTGCCTGACAACTATCTTTACAAATAACGGTTGTTGCCAATGTGGCGTGGGAAGCAAGGAGCAGGGAGCAAGGGATGTGTTTCAACGAACAATAATCGCAATATAGAGTAACTATACAGGGTACACACCCCCTCCCTAACCCTCCCCCTCAAAGGGGGAGGGAAATTTTCCCCCCTCCCTTTGAGGGAGGAGGCAGGGGGAGGGTGAAAATCCGGTCAAACAAAAAGTTTCAATAAGTTTGTTGACAAAAGCGTGAAATTTGTAAAGGTGACTCCCCTTACTCCCTGCTTCCTGCTCCATACTTCTTGCTTCTGACTTCTTGCTTCTTTCAAAAAAATTCTACACCCGTTAAAAATGGCTGTCAATTTGCGATGGCTGCCACTGCATCGGCGGGAACCCACCCCTGCAATTGATTGCCCGGCAGGGCGATGCGCACCCATTTGCCGCGCGTTTCGCCGAGCACCACCTCTGTGCCGCCGTGCAGCGTGTATTCGGTGACATATTGCTCGCCGGGACCGCTGGTGACATCCACCGTTTCGGCGACGATGATGGCGGGCGGCTGACTGCGTGAGACGATGAGCCGTCCGGCGAGCATCACTGCCC
>JALVZI010000477.1 GCA_027022125.1 Anaerolineae bacterium
GGCCATGCGCACCGGGGGCGTGGGCGCGACCAGAGCCAGGGTCCCGCCGTGGCTGCGGGCGGCCTTGAGCCCGGAAATCAACGCGCTCAGGCCGGAGGAATCCATGAAGGGAACGTCGCGCAGGTCCACCACCAGGTGCACCGCGCCCTGTTCGGGCAGTTCCCGCAGCATGTGCCGCAGGTCCGGTGCGGAAACGGCATCCACCCGGCCCTGAGGGTGAACCACGGCCACTTGGGGCGAGGGACGTTGCACTTCGATTTTCATGGCGCCTCCCTGGTGACTCCAAAGGTCTCTGCAAAGGCTTACGCCGAAATGGGTTGGGGGAAGGCCTTCCGGAGCCGCCACCAGTTGCGTTCCAGGATGCGGTGATAGCGCACCTGGTCAACGCTCTGGTGGACCAGGTAAAGGCCGTAGCCCTTCTCCCTGGGGAAGGGGTCCGGCTGGTTGAGATAGACGGCCAGGTCGCCCTGGAAGGGCGCGCCGGCGTCCCAGACGTCCAGCACCATGGCCTCGGGGAAGAGGAGCAGCACGCCCTGGATGCGTTCGGGTTGGTGGTTGTAGGCGTGCTGCACGATGTTGGTCAGGATTTCGGAAACGGCCAGTTCCCAGCGGAAGAAGAAGGTATCGGGCAGGTCCAGGTTGTAGCGGCGGGCCCACAGGCGCATCTGGCGCAGCACCCGCTGCGTGGCCGCGCGCACGTGCAGGTACCGGGCCTGAATCACGAAGGGGAAGCCCCCCTCCCCCCGCAGCTTCAGGCCGTGCTCCGGCCCTTGCGGTCGCACCGGGGGGGCCACCCCTTCCCCGACGACCTCACCCTGCCCCTGCCCCGCCGCCGGCCCCCCCAACCCCCCACACCGACGCTCACCCCGACCCCCGTGCCGCGCACCGTCCGCGCCGAAAACCTTCCTGATTACACGAAAGCCATTCCCCATCTGTGGTTCACCCGCCCTTTCACCGATGAATTCGCCACTTGGGGCAGTTGGTATTATCCGTATGGAACCAACAACAACGGGCAATATCTGTGGCATCGCGGGATAGACATCCAAAACCCCGAAGGCACACCGATTGTCGCCGTGGGCGACGGGCTGGTCGTTTTCGCCGAGCGGGACGACACCCGTGCCGTCGGTCCCAACACCGATTTTTACGGGCAGGCAGTGGTCATTCAGCACAGTCGCGGCATCACCACCACCGCCGAGCCGGATAAAACGCTGCCCGTTTTCACGCTGTACGGGCATGTATCAAAAATGCTGGTGAAAGCGGGCGACACCGTTTCGGCGGGACAGCCCATCGCGCTGGTGGGGCAAGAGGGTATCGCGCTGGGACCCCATCTGCATTTGGAAGTGCGATTGGGTGAAAACAGTTATCTCGCCACCCAAAACCCCGATTTGTGGGTGCGTCCCGACCCCGGATACGGCATCATCGCCGGGCGGGTAATTGACGCGGACGGTTTTTATGTGCCACAGCAATTGATGGTGCTCTCTCGCGCTGCCACCCCCGATAAATTCTGGCGGCAAACGTGGACATACCCCGACCATCGCTATACCCCCGACCCCGGTTTGGGCGAAACATTCACGTTTGCAGATGTGAAAGCGGGTGAGTACATCGTCAAAACCAGTTTCGATGGTCACAATTTTAGCGTGCCGGTCACTGTTAAAGACGGAGAAATCAGTTTTGTGGAAATTAGGGATTAGAGTTATCAGCGGTCAGCGGTCAGTGTTTAGTTCAAGGTTCAAGGTTCAAGGTTCAAGGTTGCAGGGTAGTTTTTAGTTCAAGGTTCAAGGTTCAAGGTTCAAGGTTGCAGTGTTGCAGGGTTGCAAGTCTCACGTTTCACGCTTCACGCATCACGTTTCACGCCGTCAGCGGTCAGCGGTTAGCAAATGACAAATAACCAATCTCCAATCACTAATCTCCAATCACGCATCACGCGGTCAGCAGTCAGCGAATCTCCAATCTCCAATCAACCAATCTCCAATCTATTCGCTATTCGCTACTCGCTACTCGTCATTCTACTGCTGTTTCTGCCCACAGTGGTTTTTGCCGCCCCGCCGAAACCGAGCACGCCGCAACTCATCGAAGCCGCATTCGAGCGGGGAGACATCAGCCGCGATACCGCCAATCTTTATCTGGCATACGCCCTGTTCGATTACGCCTCGCTGCCCGCCGAATTTCACAGCGACACCCCATGGCACGCCACCACCGTTCTGCTGCAATTGTATGATTCACTACCGGCGATGAACAGCATTTCGAGCAAAAATGCTATCTCCGGTCTGCTGTCGGGCACGTGCAGCGGTTCCACCGTCGCCCTGCCGAATGTCATCACCTCCACCCATTTTTACATCGAATATGATACCATCGGCGGCGGACTGACGGTGAATGATTACCTTACGGCGCTGGAAACCACATGGAACACCGAAGTGACCGATTTCGGCTGGGCTGCGCCGCCCGTGTACCCGCCGAACCCCGCGCCGGGCAGGCGGTATCACGTCCGCATCGACCCCAACATCAATGCCAACTATTATGGTTATGTGGCGGCATCGGGCACACACGCGGGGTATGTCGGTGATAACCCCGCCACACTGTGGGATGATGTGGACGCTTATGCCAGTTGTATGGTGCTCAATCCGGATTACAGCCGGTTTCCCGGCACGCCGACCACCGCCATGCAAGCAACCGTCGCCCACGAATTTAACCATGCCATCCAATTTGGATACGGCGCGCTGAGCGGCGCAAACCGTCCCGACAATTCATTCATCGAAGCGGGCGCAACGTGGATGGAGGATGAGGTTTTCGATGACTCAAACGACAATTACAACTATCTCTATCCCCATTTCAATGTGTGCATGGGCGAATATGACGACTTTCCATATTCATATTGGATTGTCTTCCGTGCGCTGACTGAACCTTTTGGCACGGGCACACCCGGTGGCGGCGAGCAGGTGATGCAAGATTTTTGGGAATTGACGAGCAAAAGTTCCACCGGCAACCAACTGCCCGCGCTGAACGCCGGATTGACCGCCAAAGGCATATCGCTGGCGGACGCATACCACAACGCGGCAATTGCGCTGAAATTCAACCGTCCCTGCGGCGGCGGATATGTTCAGCCATATTGTATGGAAGAAGGCGCGGCATATACTGCCGCCAAAGGAACGCCGGGGGTTCAAGGGGGCATCAGCGCCATCGGCGGCAGTCGCACGGGCAACCTGCCGAACAATTTTGCGCTCAACTGGGTGCAATTGCCCATTACCGATACAGCATACACCGTTTCGCTGGAAAATACCGGCAGCAGCGGCGAATTGCGCGCCAGCATCGCCTGCGATACCGGCGCGGCGCTGAACGTTTCGCCGTTTGCCGCTACCGCTCACCCCGGCGAAACCATCACCCTGCCGAATTTCGACAGCAGCACCTGCGCCGAAGCGGTAGCAGTCATCACCAACCAGCAGCAAACCGCCGCAAATCCGAATTTTTGCAGCAACACCGCCTATGCCCTGCGCGTCATATCGCCGCATGCTGAACCGATTTTCTCATCCCTGCCCGACATTTCGCTGTGGGAAGATTCCACACTGCCGCAAGCCACCGATTTATGGCAGTATGTCAGCGATGACCTTGACACGCCCGATGTCATGACGTACACTATCAGCAACACGCCTGTCATCAGCGCCGGAATATCAATCACCGGCAACCGGTATATCGCTGTCAACCCGATTACGGGCGGTATGCTCACCCCCGGATGGTACGGCTCTACCGGCGTGGAAGTAACCGCGCGGGACACAGACGGGTTTACTGCCACCACATCGTTCACCGTTACCGTGACGCATATCTTCAAAACCCTGCTGTTCCCCATCTACAAAAATTTCACATCTCCGTAACCCCGAAAGGAGGGTATATGTCTCGCAACCGTTGGTTCATTGTTTTTTTAGTTGGGTTGATTTTCATTCTCTCCGCCGCCGCTCCCCCCGCCGACCCCCCCGCGCCCGCCTTCATTCGACTGCAATATGCCACTTTCGACCCGCTGCAAAACTTGCCCGCCGTTCCGGCGAATCTTTCGGCGGTGCGCACCGCACCCGATACACCCGGATTGTATATTGTGCAATTCAGCGGCACAATTCAGCCGGAATGGAAAACCGCGCTGGAAAATCTCGGCGCGACGGTGGAAACCTATCTGCCCGATAACGCTTTTTTGGTGCGATTGACTCCCGCTGCAGCCCGAACCGCCGCGCAATTGAACGGCGTGCGCTGGGTGGGCGATTTTCAACCGGCATACAAACTTTCGCCGCAACTGACCGCCGATACCGCCCGCGTGCGCATCGCGCTGGCATCGTGGGCAGACACCACCGCCGTGAAGAATGAATTGGCAGCACAGGGGTTGGAAGTCGGCGGCGATAACGGCGTGCTCATCACCGCAGCATCCGCCGAGCAACTGCCCGCCATCGCTCAACTGCCCGATGTACTGTGGATTGAGCCGTTTTCCATGCCGCACATACTCAACGACCAAGCCACCGGCATTATGAACGTGCCCACCGCGTGGAATTTGGGCTATACCGGCGCGGGGCAAATGGTTACCATCGCCGATACCGGATTGGATACCGGTGTAGACAATCATGCTGTCAATGATGACATTCACCGTGATTTTGATAACCGAGTAATGCACATCAGCAGTTGGCCCGTGCAAAATTACAGCGGCGTGACCAATGTCGGCGCAGATGACGGCGCGGCAGATTTAGAGAGCGGGCACGGCACACACGTGGCGGGGTCGGTTGCCGGCAATGGCGCGCGGTCAAGCGGCACCATTCGCGGCGCGGCTTATGAAGCCAACATTACTTTTCAAGCCATAGAACAGTGGACAACCTTTTCAAACGGTACATCCGGCTATTCGCTCACCGGTATTCCCAGCAATATTTCACAACTGTTTTTAGAAGCATACGGTTGGGGGTCGCGCATTCATACCAACAGTTGGGGGTCTGACGATGCGGGGGCATACACCACCGATTCTCAAAATGCCGATGATTTCATCTGGAATCACAAAGATTTTACGGTGCTGTTTGCCGCCGGAAACGCCGGGACGGATGCTGACGCAGATGGGTATGTGGATGAAGATTCGCTCAATTCCCCCGGCACTGCGAAAAATGTCATCACCATCGGCGCATCAGAAAATGTGCGCAGCAGTGGCGGGCTTCAGGCAAATTATGGCTCACTGTGGTCATCCGATTATCCTGCCAACCCCACCAAAGATGACACCCCATCTGACAGTGCGGAAGAAATGGCGGCATTCAGCAGCCGCGGTCCCACCGATGACGGGCGCATCAAGCCAGATTTGGTCGCGCCGGGCACAAATATTCTCTCCACCCGCTCTATCAGCGCTACCAGCACAGGTTGGGGAGCATATAACGATTATTATATGTACGATGGCGGCACGTCCATGGCGACGCCGCTGGCAGCGGGCGCGGTCACGGTGGTGCGCGATTATCTGGTTAACGGCGCAGGTATCGCCAATCCCACTGCCGCGCTCATCAAAGCCGTGCTCATCAACTCCGCCGACGACATCAGCGGGTACGGCAACGCGGCGGAAGAAGCGGGGCAGCCCATTCCGAACAACCATGAAGGCTGGGGACGCATCAACGTGGCGGCAGCGGTCAGTGCCACCAATCGCGTGCTATACAATGATGTGCCGCTGGTAAACGGCGGCAGCCACACATACCTGTTCACCGTCACCGGCACAGTAGATGCGCTGAAAGCCACGCTGGTGTGGAGCGATTATCCCGGCACACCCGCATCGAATGGCGCGCTGGTCAACAATCTCAATTTGATTGTCACCGCGCCAGATGGCAGCACCACCTATTTGGGCAACCATTTCAGTGGTGGCTGGTCAACCACCGGCGGTTCGGCAGACACGGTCAATAATGTGGAAAATGTGTATGTGCATAATCCCATTTCCGGCACTTGGACAATCAGAGTGGTCGGCGCAAATATTCCGCAGGGACCGCAGCCGTTCGCGCTGGTGGTCAGCGGGGCAACTGCACCACCCCCCCCATCTTTAACCTATGTCTACCTGCCGCTGATACTGAAAAACGCGGGCGGGGCAACAACCCCCTTCGGCACGGTAACCGACCGGGGTTCACCGGTGGCAGGCATGCAAGTTATTATGCGCTATTACAATGGCTCAAACTGGTCAACCTATGCCACAACCACCACCGATTCGAGCGGAAATTATCGATTCTCTACCGTTCCCACCCTTTCCAGCAGCCAAGAATACTACATTCGGTGGGATAATAGCGGAGGTGACACCCGGTTGTCCTATTGGTACTGTAATGACATCACTTCAAATTCACCATCATCTGCTGAACTTCAATGCGATTTTGACCTGCAAAACATCGACCTGTTATCACCGTCACCGAACGCAAGTGTGACCCTGCCGCAAACATTCAGCTGGCAGAAACGTACCACCACATCTGACGATTATGAGCTAAATATTCTGGATGTGACCGATAACAACCCATGGTGGTACACCTACCCATCACTGGGATACAACGGGTCATATACTCTAAATACCCTGCCCAGTGGGTTCAGCACACACACCCAATACGGATGGTTGATGCTTGTTTACGGTTCAAACGGTTATGGCGTATCTTATTATTACCGCGCTATCGCTTTCAACAATACCGGGCGGGTGATTATCGGTGCGGAAAAACCCACCGCTACCCTGAAACATCTCCGAGAATTTATACCCCCGGCAGAAGAAAAGTAGAGGTAACTATACAGGGTACACACCCCCTTCCTAACCCTCCCCCTTTGAGGGGGAGGGGATTTTCCCCCCTCCCTTTGATGGAGGAGGGAGGGTGAAAATCCGGTCAGACAAATAGTTCGTTCAAAATACAATCACACGCTGTACAGATACAAGTAGAGTATGGTTCATTTGAATAACAATCACCTTGACAAATAACTGTCCGACACCAATGCGAAGCAAGGAGCAGGAAGCAGGGGGCAAGGGAATATATTTCAACGAACAATCGTCGCCATGGAAATTATTCGTTCCATTCCCAATTCGTTGCTGCCCTGTTCCGGGCGACCACAAGGGTCGCCCCTACATATCAAACGAATATCCAGATTGATTTTGCACTAGAAATATGAAGACAGATTGTAGAGGCGGCTCGCAAGCCGCCCCTACGAATTTTAGCGCGAACCAACCGTCTTTTGGTTTCGTAAGGGCACGCTAAACAGATACCCGGAATCAAAAAAGGTCAGCCGGGCGACTGACCTTTAGAGCGGGTAAAGGGACTCGAACCCTTGACATCAACCTTGGGAAGGTTGCGTTCTACCACTGAAC
>JALVZI010000478.1 GCA_027022125.1 Anaerolineae bacterium
CCGCCCCGCCCCATCAACCAGAAATACCCGCCCGGTATCGAGATTCGTCACGCTTTCTGACAACTCGGCAGCAAGGGCATCTAGATTGGAACAAAAGGCACCAATTGCCATCAATGTGCCGTCTTTGCTATGAAAAGACCTCAATATCACCAGCATCGGTGGATTATCACCAGTTGCATATGCAATCGTAAACACCGCATCGGTGGTGTTTTGCACCGTTTGCACCACGTTTTTGATGTTACCACACTGCTGCTCCGAATCGGTAGAAATCAACGTATTGCCGGTAACCGGTGATAATATTGAAATTGCTGCCATATCGGGATGAACCGAAACCGAATTGCGCATCATTTGCAATAATTGGGTTTTGTTTTTGGGCGTGGGATTTGCCATATATGCATTTAACAATTCTTGCGGCGCTTGTTGAACTGTCCACAATTCGGTGGTATGCTCCACTCCGCCCACACCCTCTTCTATTTGAACAACCAACAGGTTACCAAGTACACTGAGGTCTTGTTGTATGCGTCGTTTGGCAACACGGTGTGCACCGGGCAATGCCACGCCCACCGCAAACAGCAAGGGTATCAATGCGAATGCCAGCAGTATGAGAAATTGTCGTCGCCGAAAACTTGTTTTCACTCGAAGAATCTCGAATCGCCGGAACGATTATCGGCAAAGGTGTTTGCGCGAATGCGGCTACTATATATTGTGGTTTCCATTGCTCCTTCGCCAATATATTGTTTTGTAAAATTAAAAAATTAAAAATGGATGGTATCTATTCAGTATGGCAAAAAACAATCCGGCAAATGACCAATTTTACATAATTAGACTGTATATTGCGTATTGCGAAAATTATCCAACACGCAATACGCGGTTCGGTTGCAACAAACAAATATTTTTTGGGTTATCTTCTACCTCGCTACACAAGTTACTTCTATTGTAACCGATGACCACGTTTTCTTCAAGCGTATGGGTATCTTCGACACCGTAACTACGAACCGAAACCATGCAACCAGCAATTCACGCCGGTGCGGTTGACGAATAGAATGCATATGCTATACTATCGCACTACTATTGGATACACTCTTTTCACTGGAGAATCTTTATGGCATTATTCCCCATCCGCGATGCGTTGGCACGAATTTTATCTCACATCACCCCCCTGCCCGCCGAAGAAATCTCTATCATCCGCGGATATAACCGCGTGCTGGCAGAAGATGTCCGCGCGGTGGATAACATTCCGCCATTCCGCAATTCGGCAATGGACGGGTACGCCGTGATGGCTGCCGATATTGCCGCCGCGACTGCCGATGCGCCGGTTATTCTGCCCGTGACGGGATATATCGCTGCGGGCGATGCCCCGTCTGCGCCGCTCGCGCCCGGCACGGCTATCCGAATTATGACCGGTGCGCCCGTACCCGCCGGGGCAGATACGGTTGTCCGTTTTGAAGATACCGGCGAATTTATAGACTACCCGAATGTGCCGCAGGGACATGTGGCAATCTTCCGCGCCGCAGCCGCAGGCGATAATGTCCGCGAGCCGGGGGAAGATGTCTCGGCGGGCACAGTGGTTTTGCGCGCCGGACACGCTCTGCGCCCGCAGGATGTGGGGATGCTGGCGGCGGTGGGCAAAGGGCGCGTGCGCGTGCATAAAATTCCGCGGGTGGGCATTTTAGCCACCGGCGATGAACTGGTGGGGGTGGATGAGCCGCTGTCGCCGGGAAAAATTCGCAATTCAAACGAATACACGCTCGCTGCGCTGGTAGAAAGTTACGGCGCGATTGCCGTGCCGCTCGGTGTGGCGCGCGATACCGCCACCGATTTGGTCGAGAAAATCGAAACGGGGCTGGCGCAGGGGGTTGATTTGCTGCTGTCATCGGCGGGGGTTTCGGCGGGGGATTATGATGTGGTGAAAAACGTGCTGGCACAGGAAGGCGAAATGCACTTTTGGCAGGTGGACATCAAACCCGGAAAACCGCTGGCATTCGGATTGGTGCGCGGTGTGCCGCTCATCGGGTTGCCCGGCAATCCGGTGGCATCGGTGGTGGCGTTTGAAGTATTCGCCCGCGCCGCGATTTTAAAATTGGGCGGGCACGGTTCGCAAAAAAAACCGATGCTCAAAGCGCGGTTGGTTGAAGATGTGCACAACAGTGGCAGACAGCATTATATGCGGGCGCATCTGTTCC
>JALVZI010000479.1:0-6005 GCA_027022125.1 Anaerolineae bacterium
CCGCGCCCATCCGCATCGAAGCGCCCATTCCGGGGCGACCATACGTCGGCATTGAAGTGCCAAACGTGACCAAAACGGTGGTTTCGCTGCGCAGCGCGATTGACTCGCCCGCATTTCACGCCAAATCGGGCATTCTGAAAGTCCCGCTGGGGCGAAATGTCGCCGGAAAACCGGTGGTCATTGACCTGACCGCCATGCCGCACCTGCTCATCGCCGGTGCGACCGGTTCCGGCAAAAGTGTGTGCATCAATGCCATCGTCGCCAGTTTGCTGTGCACCCACACCCCCGAAACGCTGCGCATGCTGATGATTGACCCCAAAATGGTGGAACTGGTCAATTATAACGGCATTCCGCACCTGCTGGCGCCGGTCGTCACCGATTTGGAGCGGGTGGTGGGCGTGCTCAGTTGGGCGACGCGCGAAATGGAACGACGCTATAAAACGCTGGCGAAACTCGGCGTGCGAAATATCACCAGTTACAACCAAAAAGCCGCTGCCACCGGCGAAGAGCGAATGCCGTACATTCTCATCATCATTGATGAACTGGCAGATTTGATGATGATGGCGCCGGATGATGTGGAGCGGGCAGTGGCGCGCATCGCGCAGATGGCACGCGCGGTCGGCATTCATCTGATTTTGGCAACCCAGCGCCCCAGTGTGGATGTGGTGACGGGGCTGATAAAAGCCAACTTCCCCGCACGGGTGGCATTTGCCGTCAGCAGTCAGATTGACTCGCGGGTGATTCTGGATTCGCCCGGCGCAGACCGGCTGCTGGGTAAAGGCGATATGCTCTATATGTCGCCCGATTCGGCGAAATTGCGGCGATTGCAGGGGGTTTATGTCTCTGATGCGGAACTTGACCGGTTGATAAAATTTTGGGGCGGCGGGATTGACCGTCCGCGCCCGTCGCTGGGACCGGCGGAACCCATCGGGCACGCGGAACAGCGGGCGCTGTGGGATGAATTCGCCCCGAAAGAAAAAAAGCCATCGGGGGATGAAGCCCTGTTGGAACGTGCCATCGCCGTGGTGAAAGAGAATCAGCGCGCATCTATTTCACTGCTGCAACGGCGATTGCGCATCGGGTATGCGCGCGCCGCCCGGCTCATCGACAAACTGGAAGAGCAGGGTATCATCGGACCGGATGAAGGCGGCGGCAGAGCCCGCGCCATCCTGATTGACCCGGAAACCGGCGATGATACCGGTGACGATTCGGCGAAAGAGTGAGTTGGGGAACGATAGCACACGGATTGTACAGATTACACAGATTTTCACTGATTTTCTATTCGCTATTCGCTATTCGTCACTCGCTATTCATACGGCTTTACGGCTGCGGCGCAACGTGGTATAATTTCCCCATACTCACATCCAACCGGCGGAGACAATTATGGATCAGGCTGTATCAAATGCTATTCATTTGCTGAAAAAAGAAAATAACGCACTGAAAGCCGAAGTGGATGCGCTGCGAGAAGAGGTTTCGGCGCTGCAAACCTATTTGAAAGGCATTTCCGCATTACACGAAGCGACCAACAACATTGCCACCCAAGATAACCTGTACCAACTGCTCGACGAAATTTTGTATCAGGCGCTGCACATCATCAATACCGACCACGGTTCGCTGCTGCTGGTGGATGACGAATCGCGCGAACTGGTTTTTGTGCTGGTGCACGGCGAATTTCGAGAGTCGCTGCAGGGGTATCGGATGAATTGGCATCAGGGCATCGCCGGGTGGGTGGTGGAACACGGCGCGCCGCTGGTGGTGAATCAAGCCCGGTATGACCCCCGATTCTCGCCGGAAATTGATGAGAAATTCGGTATGCACACGCACGATATTTTGGCTGTGCCGCTAAAACACGGCAAACGAATAATGGGCGTGATTGAACTGGTGAATAAACGGAGCGAACAGCAATTTTCCGAATCGGATGCGAAAATTCTGGCGCTGTTCGGCAGTATCGCCGCTATGACGCTGGCGCATCTAGAAGAAAAATTGGATTTGCTGGAAAAATGAACGTAACAGGAACATAATGGTATTCTGCCGATTTCACCCTTCGATACGCCCTGCGGGCTACTCAGGATGAAATCGGCAGGGAAAAACGTAGGGGCGGCTCGCGAGCCGCCCCTACCATATTTCAGATTGTCCGGGGAAACCACATCCCCATTGTCGGCAATAAACCAAATTCTCTTGAAAAATCGTAGGGGCAGCCCTTGTGGCTGCCCTGTTTCGGGCGACCACAAGGGTCGCCCCTACATATCAAACGAATATCCGGCTTGATTTTGCATTATTTCCGCTGCTATTGCCGGTCGAAGGTGATTTCGGCGACACCCTGCCCATCCACAAACACTTCCACCGCAATTCCCGCGCCATCAATGCCGACGGTGTATTTTCCGGGCCACAACCCGCCAAAATCGCACGCACCTGCGCCGTATTCCGGTTTTGTGCCGGTATAGCACATCGCCGAAAAATCGTTGCCTTCCGATTTGATGGTGACGGGCAAACCGATGGCTCCCGCCCGCACAATGATGGTTGACCACACGCCGTTGGCGGGTTCGGTGCCGCTGGTGTTTTTCACCACTTGTCCGCTCCAACCGGTGGGCGCACGCGGCGGCGGGTCGTCGGTAACATTTTGGTATGCAAATTCCACCAGAATGCGCTGTCCGGGGTCAAGCCGGACGTGCACCCGGTCGGAAGCATTTTGGTCAACCCAAACGGTGTAATCGCCGGGGGGAACGCCTTTCATCCCCATTGTGCCCCAACCGAATTCGGCAGAATTGCTGGTTTGCAGGTGGAGTTCCATATCGCCCATTTTGGCAACCACCGGCACATCGAGCGCATTGGCAGTGCGAACCATAATGGTGGTATTGCCATCGGGGTCGGGGAAATTGGCGGTTTGCTTGCCCACCCATTTGTTTTCCGCTGCCACCACCGTCACCGAACCATCCCACGTTTGCGAAACGTCCTGATATTCGGGTGGCTGCACAGGCGGCACATAATCGGGCGCGCTGCTGTCATCGCCGCCGGAAGTGGTATCCGCCGCCGGTGTTTGGGTGGGTTGCGGCGTGTATCCCGGAATGAGCAGTTTTTGTCCCACATAAATGAACCCTGCATCCGAAAGATTGTTCGCTTCTACAATTGCCCACTGCGACACACCGAAACGATAGGCGATGTTGGTGACGGTATCGCCCGCCTGCACGGTGTAATAGTAGCCGGTGCTTGCCGGCGGGATATATCCGCCCGGCACACAGAGTTGCTGTCCGGCATAAATTGTGCCGCCGTACAGATTGTTGGCGGTCATCAGCGCATCCACCGACACGCCGTTGCGCCACGCAATGGCAGACAGAGTATCACCCCACTGCACGGTGTAATTTGCCGCGCAGGTGGATGCGGGCATCGCCGGGACGGTGGATTGCCCGCCGCCGGGCACGTTGAGTACCTGCCCCACATAAATGGTATCCACATCACTCAAATTGTTGGCAGATGCCAGCGCCTGCACCGATGTGCCCAGTTTCGCCGCGATGTCAGCTAGTGTGTCGCCGGGTTGAACGGTGTATGTTGAGCCACCCTGTGCCAGCACGGGAACGGTCAGCAACAGCAGTGCCAACCCGATAATGATAATGCGATGTTTCATCCTCAAAACCTCCGGCAGTTTCAATAGCCTGCGTCACAAATTACAATACTTCTACTATACATAATACTAGATTTGACATAATATGTCAAGTAAAAACAGCGGGCAATCATATCTTCAAATTGTCACAGAGGCTATTCTGTGCTACACTTTATGCCGTGCGAGAAAAGGTTTCAGGTTCAATGTTTCAAGTTTCAAGTCCAAAGTCACGCAATTTGTCATTTGTAACGGCTCATCCTGCGATGGTATATCGCCGGTTTCACCCTTCGATACGCCCTGCGGGCTACTCAGGATGAAATCGGCAGGGAAAAACGCATCCTGAGTAGCGGTTCGCTGCGCGAACCGTGTATCGAAGGGCGTTTTTCCCGTCTCCATAAACAGTTATGGTCATTCGCCTATTCGCAGATTCGCCCATTCGTAGATTCACCCAAAGAAAGAGGTGGGGAAAATGAGTAACACAAACGCCCCCAATATCGTTTTTATCGTGCTCGACACACATCGTTTCGACCGTATTTCAGCCTATGGCTACCACCGCGACACCACCCCCAATCTGGATGATTTCGGCAGACACGCCACCGTGTTCGAGAACGGTATCTCCACTGCCCAATGGACAATCCCGTCTCACGCGGCAATGTTCACCGGAGAATACCCCACCACCCACCAAACCCTGCAAGCGCATCACCGGCTGGATAGCCGCATCAAAACCATCGCCACCCATTTGAGCGAACACGGCTACAAAACCATCGGTTTTTGCAATAACCCGCTGGTCGGTATTTTGGATAACGGCTTGCGGCAGGGTTTTCAGACGTTTTACAATTACGGCGGCGCGGTTCCTTCCGTGCCGAAATCATCTTCAAAATTGCCTAAACCCATCAACGCCATTTGGGAATGGTACACCCAGCAATTGCGGAAACTATCGTATCCCATTCAAAATGCCTTCGCGCAATCCGATTTTCTCTTCCAACTTTCGATGAATCCGATGCTGGTGCCGCTGTGGTCGAAATTCGCCAATTTTAAAGGCGATACCGCCCGCAGCCTGCGAGATACGGTGGACTTTCTGCGAGATGTGCAGCGCAACCACCGCGACCAGCCGCATTTCACTTTTGTGAATCTGATGGAACCACATCTGCCATATTCGCCGCCCGACACGTTTGTGGATAAATATGCACCGTATTTTAAAGAAGAACGGGAAGTGCGCGATTTTATGCGAAAATACAATTCGCAGGCATTCCGCTGGCTATTGCCACTGGAAGAACGCTGGAAGAAGATGGAATCGGCGGTGCTGAACGATATGTACGATGCCGAAGTGGCATATCAAGACCACCTGCTGGCGCCGCTGCTGGAATTTTTGACTCGCGAAGATGTGGCGGAAAACACGCTCACCATCATCGTCGGCGACCATGGCGAAGGGCTGGGCGAGCACAGTTTTATGGGACACTCGTTTGTGGCGTATCAGGAATTGGTGCACGTGCCGCTGATGATAAAATTCCCCGCCGAAACCGGCGCGGGACAGCGCGTGACAGAAGCCGTTTCCACCCGCCGTCTATTCCACACTGCGCTCGACTGCGCGGGCATTCAGGTGCACGAAACGGAAACCCAACCCGCTACCGATGTGCAGCAACTCAATCTGCTGCGCACCGTGCAGGGCAACGACCCGGAACACGAACTGGTTTTCGCCGAAGCGTATGCCCCCAACACCTTCCTGTCGATGATGGAGACTCACACCCCGCAACTGATTGACTCGTTCTACTGCCGGTTGAACCGGCGGGCGGTGGTGCAAAAAAGCAAAAAACTGGTGCGCATTGACGGCGTGCAGGATGAACTTTTCGATTTGGCAACCGACCCGCAGGAAACACACGATTTATCGGCGGAACACGCCTCCATCGCCAGAAAACTGGCGGGGAAACTGGATGCTTTTATGACGCAGGCTATCGCCCGCCGCCCCGACACGTGGCAAACGCATCACTCGCTCAATTTGGAAGAAGACGAAAATCTAATGAACCAGCTCCGTGGGCTGGGATACATCGAATGAGGCAAAAATGATAAACCCAATTCTTTACACCATCCATCTCGGCAGCATCCAAATTCCCATCCGCTGGTACGGGTTACTGATTGTCACCGGCGCGGTTGCGGCATCATTTTATGCGACATGGTACATCAAACGGCGCGGCTATAACCCCGACATCGTGTGGGATTCGCTGATATGGTTGCTGGTCAGCGGTATCATCGGGGCGCGGATATGGTATGTCGTCAACGATATGCTCGGCGGCAGCACCCGCTATCTGCAAAACCCCGCCGAAATTCCGCAGATATGGCACGGCGGGCTGAACATTCTCGGCGGGGTGGTCGTCGCCGCGCTGGTCGGCTGGTGGTACACCAACAAATA
>JALVZI010000479.1:6015-7272 GCA_027022125.1 Anaerolineae bacterium
TCGATTTTTGGCTGCTGGCAGATGCCGCCGGTCCCGCTCTGCTATTGGGACAAGCCATCGGGCGCTGGGGAAATTTCATCAATCAAGAATTATACGGACCGCCCACCACCCTGCCGTGGGGCATCCCCATCGACGCCGCCCACCGCATCGCGCCGTGGACGGATTTGACCGCTTTCCCGGAAGCCACCACCCGTTTTCATCCCACTTTCGCTTATCAGATGATATGGAATCTGTTTTGGTGGGGGGTGATGGTTTATTTGGTTGTTCGTTTGGGTAAAAAATTGAAACCGGGCTATTTAGCCGGAATGTGGCTGGTGGTTGCCGGCGTGGGGCGCACGTGGGTTGAATTTTTCCGCCCCGACCAACCCCGTTTTTTGAACACCCCCGTGCATACCTCGATGCTGATTGCCATCGGATTTGCGCTGGTCGGCGTGTTCATTTTGCTGGCGCGCAGCGGCAAAATTTCGGTGAAATTCATTCCGCCCGCCCCCGACGATTACGCCCCCAGCGAAGCGCCATCCGCCCAACAAAAACAGGGGCAACAGCAGCGCCGCCGTCGCCGACGGCGGTAGTGTGCGTGTTACAGCGTGCCTAAAGCCGAGAGAATCGCTCGGTTCTCAGGGAAATAATGCCAAAATCCGTAGGGGCGGCTCGCGAGCCGCCCCTACAATTTACCGAGCAGAATGCCGAGATTATTTCGCCTTGATTGACTGACAAATCTTGTTTTGATACCGGTTTTACGGATTTTCTTCGATTATGTTATGGAACACTTCGGATTGACAAAAAATCTGCCACAAATTCTCACAAATTTCACGGACTTTAAATGTCATTCCGGAATTTCCCGCAGGGAAATATCCGGAATCCACAGTTTTTTACTGTGGATTTCCGCTTTCGCGAGAATGTCATCATAAAAATTACCGATGATTTTTGTAATTTTGGTACACTTTTCAAAAGTTCCATTTAGTTCAGGGAAATAACGCCAAAATCCGTAGGGGCGGCTCGCGAGCCGCCCCTACAATTTACCGAGCAGAATGCCGAGATTGTTTCGCCTTCAACTCGTAAAAACAGATTACCGTTGGCGCGCGGAAATAAATTTCCGCGCTCAAAGTGGCTGCCCTGTTCCGGGCGACCACAAGGGTCGCCCCTACATATCAAACGAATATCCGGCTTGAGTTTGCATTAAGTCGGCTTGAGTTCTGATACTCGAACTGAAATTCGAGGCAAATACCGATTGCTAACCCCCATTCGCTATTCGTC
>JALVZI010000480.1 GCA_027022125.1 Anaerolineae bacterium
GTTGCATGCCGGCGATTATTTCGGCGAAGTAGCGCTCCTTAAATCAGTGCCGCGTACCACCACCGCTCGCTGCTTAACCAGTGTGCAACTACTGGAATTGCACCGTGATGATTTTAACATTGTTGTACAACGCTACCCTGCCACGCCTCCACCTCTGGTAGAAACTTTCGGCTACCGTCGCTTACACCCGCACCGCAACCGCCGCAACCACAATGACGAGTATTACAATCCCACCTACATCCAAGAAATTTTAGCACAGCAAACAGAAGTTACTGTACTGATGGGCGATATTCACGGGTCTACGTTTTTGACTGAATCCATCGGCGCAGAGGTGATGATTGAGTTTTTGGATGAGTATCTACTGAGAATGTCTACCATTATCGTAAACGCAGGTGGCGCGATGGACAAAAGTTTGGGCGACAGCGTAATGGGTGTTTTTGGGAAATATCCGGAACGGCGCGGTGAATCGATGGTAACGCCAGCAACACGGGCGCTGCTTGCCGCGCGAAAAATCAGAGAAGAGTATTTGGTTTTACGGCAAGAATGGTACGCCAAAACTGGCTTTGAACAATTTTTGCAAACAGGGATGGGCATCGGCATTGCCACCGGCGAGGTGCGGGTGGGTACAGTAGGCGTTTCCATCACGATGGTCGGTGCGGCGGTGAATCTCAGCAACAAATTGAGCAAAATGGCAATTCGCGGGCGCGACGAAAGTGAAGTTTACATTGACCAACGCACGTATGACCTGCTTGGCACAGCGGTGAAAGTGCAAAAACTCGACTCGGATTATGTGCTGTCAAAATCGAGCGGTGTGCCACTGGACGCATATCTGGTACTGGACACGGCAACCAACGGCGAATAATGGTTTTCGGCGGGGGTGTTGCCAGCAGTGACAGAGCGATGCTCTGTCACTGCTGTTTCTCATCAATACACTCTAATTTCGTAAAATGAGCGGCAAATATATGCGGTTTTCTGCATTGAACCAATATCCGCCCGAAACGTTAAAACTGGCACTGCTGCTCACCGGTGGAGCGGCGGTATACTGCCCAAATGTGCCATTTACGCGATAGTGCGCCGAGCCGGATTCGCCGCCACCGCTACCAATCACGTGCCAATTCAAATTGAAACTGGCAGAGGACTGCGCTAACACCGTAACACCGACAGTCAACATTAACAGCACACCGACTGCCACCAACAAAAGTGATTTGCGTTTCATTATTTCCCCCTATTGCAGCGTTACATAAACATACATCATATCCGGCGCATCCTCCACAACATCCAATGCTTTACCGAAAACCGCACCCGGAACGGCTGTTTCCACGCCGTTTTGCATCACTGTTGCTACCCTGCCCGCCGAGCCGATAACGGAGCTGGCAGACAACAAATCGCCGGGCTGGATAGCCGTGCGCTCAACCGTGTTAACCCTGACCTGCGCCAAACCCTGCACCACCACGAGCACATATTCGCCCGGTGCGATGTCTCCGGCAGGTGTTACCTCCATCGCTGCGGCTCTGTTCGCCGTGCCCGACGCATCGGTGAAAATATCCAAATCGGGGTCAACAGCATTTATATTAAATCGACTGAATACAACCCCGGCAACAGCAGTACTGTTTGCCGCGTCAACTTTTTTCACCTGCACTACCGGTGCATCAACCGCCGCCACAGATTGGTTTACACCGTTGAAAACCACCACATCGCCCGGCGATAGCGGTTCGGTGCCATTGTTTTGCATCACTTGCATTACCGCTCCCACCCGATTGTAATTTGCAGAAAAGGTATTATCCGGCGTGTAGAAACCATAGTTGTTGTCAGCTCTGGAAGTGCGCCCGGTAGCACCCCGATAATTGGTACTCTGTCCCCAGACACCGTAATTGTCTGTACTGCTAGCATATACACCGGTGCCACTGACGCTTGACCCGACAACACCGCGATTTTGCCCGAGTCCAACAATACCAACCGGTCCTAGCGGTTGGGCAATACCAGTGATGTCTCCGGCTTCGCCGCGCACGCCTTGATTATATGTGCTTTGAGCATAAACTCCATATCCTCTATTAGAAGTAATGTATGCGCCGTGGTCATAATGGTCTGCGCCGTTGGTATTCACCCGGAGTCCATAGCCGTTCTCGCTGGTGAAATAACCACCCCAACTATCGTTACTCGACCCCCACACGCC
>JALVZI010000481.1 GCA_027022125.1 Anaerolineae bacterium
GCAAGAAACAGTGGATTCCCGCTTTCGCGGGAATGACATGCGTTTCCTTTTTCGACCATACACCACAGGATAACACGGTTTTCGAGTTTTGTCAGTCAATCAGGTTCAAAGTTTCAAGTTCAAAGTTTCAAGTTCAAAATCACGCATCACGTTTCACGAATCACGAATCTCCAATCTCCAATAACCACTCTCACGCAAAAAGCCACCCTCCCCGCCGGAAGGATGGCTTTCAGAGATTCAATTTTCAGGATGAGCCCATTATGCCTGCCGCATGCGGCGCGAAACGAAGAGCACGCCGACCAATCCGAAAGCAACGAGTATCATTTCCAGCCCGCCAAAACCGGTGTCGGGAACTTCGCCCGAGCCGGCGGGCGTGCCAACCGGAACGGGGGTGTTGGTCGGCGCGGCGGCGGTCGCTGTGGCTGCCATATCTTCGGTGCTGGGGGTGTTGGTGGGCGCAACCACCGGCGTGTTGGTCGGCGTGGGAACAGGTGTGGATGGCACTGCGGTCGGCGTGGCTGTAGGTACAGGAGTATTGGTGGGTACTT
The DNA here is from genome assembly GCA_027022125.1 of Anaerolineae bacterium. GTDB lineage: Bacteria > Chloroflexota > Anaerolineae > 4572-78 > 4572-78 > JANTHQ01. The sequence continues at coordinate 549 of JALVZI010000481.1, forward strand.
GTTCCACAACTGCCAGTGTGGGGGTGGGTTGCGGGGTAATTTGCGCCAATTCCTGCTGTGTGCGGATATTTCGCAGTACCAGCACCCCGCCGATTGCCAACAAGCCCAAAACAATCAAACCGGCAAGTCCCACGGCTAAAATCACAAATAACCGATTGCCACCGCTTTCTTCATTTTCCATGTCGTCGGGTTGTTCAAAATCAATCGTCATGACACTTCTCCTTTTCGGGTGAAACCTGCCCTTCACGTTGACGGTCGTTCAGGGAATATACTCAACATAAAATATAACATATTATGTCACGTTTGTCAACTTATGTCAAGAGTTTTTGAGTTATGCGAAAAAGAGAAGTGTCAGAAGAAAAACAAATCAACCGCCCAGCAGCGCCCGCACACCGTCCGCCAGAAATTGCACCCGGCTGACCAGCAATGCTACCCGCGCACTGACAGTGTTGGCAAACAGCGCCCCCAGCGTGATGAGCACTATCCACCGTCCCATCCCCGCCCAAAAATCCACAAATCCCGCGCGGAAACCGGCAAGCGCCCCCTGCGGTTTATAGGTGAAGGTAAAATAAAACAGCGTGCCAATTGTGCCCAAAATGATGACGATATTGCTCAAAAATTCGTTGTGCAGAAAAAAGACGGGCGCATCGGCATACATCGGGTTCGACGGGCTGAGATTGATACCGGCAACCGCTGCCGTTTGCGGCAAAAGTGTGCCCTGCACTGCCCCGGCAATTGCCACCGCCGCGCCGACTCCCACCAAAAACGCCAGCGCAATCGAACCGAGCGCGCTGCCCGTTTTCGTTTGATTGGGGCGTACTTTAAAAATCAGCAGAAATGCCAGCAGCGCCGGCGGAAATTTCGTCAGCAAGTCATACGCTTCGGCACCGGGAGTGAGCCGGAATAACGCCGGTGCAAGCACCAAATACCAGCCGACCAGCACCGCATATCCCACACTCACGCCCACAAAAATGTGTTCTGCCAATTTAAAAAGCGGATTATCGCCAAAAATGTAACTGAACACCATCAGGGTTAAAGTCAGGCTGAGCAATATACCGATTGTTTCCATAATTATTCGCTCTCCCGCCCGTATTTCACAAATAATCCGGCGATGGTTCCCAGCAGCATTAAAATCATCACTGCCAAATGCGCCACCGATTGACTGTCGAGCATGGCGCTGGCGGGACCCAGCGTTTTCTGCGGGCGCGCCGATTCCAGCGCAGCCGCGCCGTTGATGCCCGCTACCAGCGCGTGATACTGGTTTGAATCCCGATACGGGCGCACAAACGGTTCCACTGCTGCGCTGACCGCTGCCATGCGGGCAAAATGCGGCGTTCCGGTGGCGGAAGTGGTTTGTTCCACCCACCAGCGCGCCGTGTCGGCGCTATCGCTGATGGTGACCACCAGCCCGACCCCATCCAGCGATTGCACCGCCGACCATTCCGGCAGCGATGCCAGCGTTTTTCCGGTGGAAATATCGCGCAGGGAACCCACCGCACCGACAGCCATCAAATTGCGCACGGCGACCGGTCCTCCGGGCAAATATCCGGCGCTGACAACCTTCCCGCCGCATCTTTCGGCACTGATGTCCTCCAGCACCGCCGTCGCCAACC